>JAFAKI010000247.1 GCA_019235595.1 Mucilaginibacter sp.
TTGCGTTTGCCGAAGCGACCCAGGATTGGGTGAAGCTTGGGCGCACTAAGTGGACCTGGAATTCATTCAATGCTTACGTGGCACTGGAACCGGGCGTAACCTATGCACAAATTGCGCCGAAGATCAGGGATATCGTTGACAAAAGGAGCCCCGAAATGCATGTCGCAAAGCCCGAGGTATTCCTGCATCCTTTAAAGGACTGGCATTTATACAATGAATTTAAAAACGGCAAAGTAGCCGGCGGGTTTGTGGATTACGTGCGTCTGTTTAGCATCATCGGTGTATTAGTACTGACCATAGCCTGCATAAATTTTATGAACCTTTCGACGGCCCGGTCAGAAAAACGTGCAAGGGAAGTTGGTGTTCGCAAGGCCATCGGCTCGGGGCGTATTGATTTGGTTTACCAGTTTTTACTCGAGTCTGTATTGATCACATCCATATCGTTCCTGGTGGGCCTGCTTTTTGTCCAGTTGGCCCTGCCATCGTTTAATATATTAACCAGTTCCGATATCCATGTTCCATACGGCAATATAGGCTTTTGGTGTATCATGGTCGCTTTCATATTATTTACCGGTTTAGCCGCAGGAAGCAGACCGGCTTTTTATTTATCCTCTTTCAATCCTGTCAGAGTGTTGAAGGGAAGTATACGGGCAGGCAAATCAGCAACATTACCGCGAAAAATATTGGTAGTTGTCCAATTTACCTGCTCTGTTGCCTTAATCATTAGTACGGTAATTGTCTATCAGCAAATACAATTTGTAAAGAACAGACCGACAGGGTACAGCGCTGACAGGCTGGTGATGACGGATATGAACAGCGACCTTTCCCAACATTACGACGCTCTGAGGAACGACCTCTTGTCCTCGGGCCTGGTGGAAAGCGTGGCCTCATCCACTTCCCCCGCAACGCAAGTGTACAGCCATTTTTCATTGGACAAATGGCCTGGGAAAAATACAGGGGACGAAAGTGTGAATATCGGCGGTATATGGGTGTCGAACAGATATTTCCAGACTATGGGTATGACCATGGCCGTAGGGAGGGATTTTTCCGGTGACTGGAAAAACGACTCACTGAGCGTAATCGTAAACGAAGCGACGGTGAAACGCATCGGACTTAAAGATCCCATTAATCAAATGATAACTGTCAATTTCGGCAACAAGCCCGTAAGGATCATCGGCGTGGTAAAAGACGCCGTGATGGAATCGCCTTACAGCCCTGTAATGCCGCTTGTTTTTGGTCATAACCCTTATGGGTTTGTGGTCAACTATCGCTTGTCGAAAAATGTTGATCCGCACACCGCGATCGAAAAGATAGGCAAGATATTTTCAAAATATAACCCGGCTTATCCGTACGAATATAAGTTTGTGGATGCCGAGTACGCCAGTAAATTTAACCTCGAGGTGCTTATAGGTAAACTGGCGGGCGTATTTGCAGGGCTGGCTATATTTATTTCCTGCCTTGGTTTATTTGGGCTCGCCGCTTATGTCGCAGAGCAGCGCACCAAAGAGATCGGTATCCGAAAAGTATTGGGTGCATCTATGGCGCAGGTATGGGGGTTGCTGTCGCGGGATTTTGTGGTGTTGGTACTGATCAGTTGCATTATCGCGTCGCCGGTTGCGCTCTATTTTCTACAGCATTGGCTCGAAAAATATCAATACCACGTTAGTATTGGACCGGGAGTGTTTATCGCTTCGGGAGTTACGGCCATAATCATAACACTGTTCACTATCAGCTTTCAGGCTATCAAAGCGGCGTTGACAAACCCGGTTAAGAGCCTAAGATCGGAATGATCGGCTATCTAGAACCAAGAATCAAGAGCCAAGAACCAGGACAATCCTGATTCTTGGCTCTTGGTTCTTGACTCTCACAAGTATAACTCAAAACCGGACGCCCTAATGTCCGGTTTTGCTACAAATGCTGATATCCAATTCTACACAATTTTTTATCTCTCAATATGTTATTAATTTGGAACGGCGATTGTGCCAATTAATTCATTTGAGATCCTATACATTCCATATAACCCTTTATGACGCAGCGTTCTTCGGGATGTTGTTTACTGGCTTCACTTTTATTTTACTTTTGGCATTTACCAAGAAAGCAAACCGATCAGCAGACCGCTTTTTGGCCATGGCATTGGCTGTTGCCACTTTGTGGATAGCCCGGATATTAGCGATTGATATTCATCTCACAGACTATGTTCCTTTTTGGAATCGCTTGCCCATGCAATATTCACTGGCGCTTGGTCCGCTCATTTACTTTTATGTACTTAAAATCACCCGACCGGAATATGAATTTAGGCGTAAGGACCTGCTGCATTTCAGTCCCTTACTACTGGAATTGGGTGCCTATGCTTTAGAGGCCGTTCAAAGTATAAATACAGGAGCAGCAACTGACGATACGGTGGTATTTCAGCGGCTGAATCCCATATTACAGCTATTAGCTTTCATTTCGGTCACTTTCTACCTATACAAAGGCCACAAACTCATCGAAGGCTTTTATCAGCAGCAAAAATTTACCGGCGGCGACCGTTACCGGCACGCATTGCGGTGGCTGCATCGCTTGCTGATAGGTTTCGGGATGTTATGGCTGTTGTGGATACCATTAGTAGCTATAGCCTACTATTACCAACTGGGCCCACAAGCATACTATCCTATGTATCTCCTTTTGGTTTCAACGATCATCTGGATGGCGGCAAAGGCATTTTTGCGAACGGAAATTGCCATGCAACCAGATGCCGCACCAATTCTAAAACCATTACTACCGGCTGAATTAAAACAAAAAGGTACCTGGCTGAAGAAAGTGGTTAAAGAGAACCGCTATTACCAGGATTCCGAGCTAACGTTGAGCTCACTGGCCGAAAAGCTTGACCTAACAACTCACGAATTATCCCGGATACTCAATACCGTCCTCAAAAAAAGCTTTAATGATTTTATTAATGAATACCGCGTTCAGGATGCTGCCCGTAAAATGCAGGACCCCGCTTTTGATCATATCACCCTGCTCGGCATTGCGTATGAATCGGGGTTCAATTCTCAAAGTTCCTTCAACCGCATTTTTAAGCAAGCAACCGGGAAAAGTCCCGTGGAATATAAAAATGGCCTGAAAAAAGAGTTCCCATCTTATAATTTGAGAAGTCAGCAACAATCTGCGACCATAATTTCGCCTTCAGAAGCCACTCAAAAGTGGTCTCGAGAGAAATTAAATCGCAATAATATGTTTAAGAACTATTTCAAAATAGCCCGCCGCAACCTGATGCGTAATAAAGGCTATGCCACCATTAATATTACCGGTCTGGCAGTGGGTATTGCCGTTTGTATGGTGATCTTTATCATTATACAATATCAAACCAGCTTCGATAATTTTCACGCAAAGAAAGACCGCATCTATCGTGTATTAACAGAATATCATCATGCAGAATCGGCGGAAATTTCTTACGGAAAGGACCTTCCTTTTCCGATACCGGTAGGATTGAAAGCATCTTTCCCGCAAATAGAACAGGTGGCTCCGATTTTTGCCAGTCAGAATGATCAATTACTGATAGTTGACAATAAGGGAAATACAGAAAAGAAATTTAAAGAGCAGCGGGGTGTATTTTTCACATCGCCTTCCTTCTTCAAAATATTTGATTTCCCGCTAATCGCCGGAACCTATGAATCATTGAAAGACCCAAACAATGTGTTCCTTACCAAAGAGATCGCTGAGAAATATTTCGGCGACTGGAAATCTGCAATGGGTAAAACCATTAAACTACAGGTAGGTGGCTATATGTTCGAGCATGGTACTGATGTAGTGACGGTTTCAGGCATTCTGGCAAACCCGCCTGCAAATTCCGACTTCCAGCTAAAAGTTGTCGTATCTTATGGAACTGGTTTCACCGGAAGTTATTTGGCGAGCTCAACCGATTGGAATAATACGGTATCTGATTACGGCTGCTACATTTTGTTGCCGCCGCATACTTCTATTGACAATTTTAATCAGCAATTGGCAGCATACTCCCGAAAGGTGGAATCTGCCACTAACAGGGATAGTCATATTGCACAGCCATTAAATGCGGTACATTATGATGCGCAGGTGGGTGATTACAGCAACAATACCATCAGTCGCCAACTGCTCAATGTGTTGTGGGTGATCGCGGGATTCATCCTGCTTATTGCCTGCGTAAACTTTATCAATCTCTCCACTGCTCAGGCTGTTAACCGTGCAAAGGAAGTTGGTGTACGAAAAGTTTTGGGAAGCAATAAATCTCAATTGCAGACGCAGTTCCTCGTCGAAACATTTTTGATAGTTATCATCGCTGTACTACTTGCAACAGGTATTACGATTATAGCGTTGCCTTCGGTAAGCCGGCTCTTAGAACTTTCGCTTTCATTCAACCTATTCAGCAATCCGGCAATCATTTTATTTCTTTTAACGGTAACCATCGTTGTAACCGCACTCGCCGGTTTTTATCCATCCATGGTTTTATCACGCTTCAACCCGGTGAATGCTTTAAAGAGTAAACTCGCATCAAACGCAAATGGAATTTCACTGCGAAGAGGGTTGGTCGTGTTTCAATTTATTGTTGCGCAGGTACTCATCATCGGAACACTGATCATCGTCAAGCAAATGAATTATTTTATGGATCAACCCTTAGGCTTTGATAAAGATGCAGTGATCAATATCCCTTTCCGTATAGATACTACACTTACCAGCAAGCTGGATTATGTAAAGAGAGAGTTATTGTCATTAAACGGGGTGCAAACTGTAAGCTTAAGTGCCAATACCCCGGTAGAAAATGGCAACGATACCTGGACCACGATAAAATTTGACCATGCAGTAAAAGAATCAGACTTTAAGGTGATCGGCAAGTTCGCAGACGACCAATATGTGCCCACCTATAAGCTGCCGCTGATAGCCGGCAGAAATTTGCGGCAATCGGATATGACCAGAGAGTTTTTAGTAAACGAATCGCTTGTGAAAAGCCTGGGGCTAAAAAGACCGGAAGATATATTGGGCAAAGAGATAGCCATATGGGGCGGTGTAATAAAATGCCCGGTTGTGGGTGTATTGAAAGATTTTAACGACCGGTCCTTCCGCAATTCTGTTGCGCCGTTGGTTATTACTACCGACAAAGCCATGTACAACCAGCTCGCCATAAAATTGGCAACCACCAACCTGTCTTCAACCCTGCAATCCGTCAAAAAAATATTTGACCAAACCTATCCGGACTTCGTGTATGAATACAAATTCCTGGATGAAAAAATTGCGAGTTTTTACAAACAGGAAAATCAGTTATCGCAGCTGTATCAAATTTTTGCGGCGATTGCCATATTTCTGAGTTGTTTGGGCTTGTATGGTTTAGCTTCATTTATGGCCGTGCAGCGGGTAAAAGAAGTGGGTATACGTAAAGTGTTGGGTGCCAGTGCCGGGAATATCGTTTATCTTTTTTCAAAAGAATTTGTAATACTCATTGCCATTGCTTTTGCCATAGCCACCCCGATTGCGTGGTATTACATGCACCAATGGCTTCAGGATTATGTTTACCGCATTAACGTTAGTTGGTGGTTGTTTGCTGTGGGTGGACTTGCAGCAATAATCATTGCATTAGCAACTATCAGTTTCCAGGCAGTAAAAGCAGCAATGGCCAATCCGGTGAAGAGTTTGAGAAACGAGTAAAGTGGTCATTTGTCACTAGTCATTAGTCATTGGTGCAAAGCGGTCAACCAGCAAACTAATGACCAATGACTGCAATCTGAGGTTTAGTTGACACACGTTAGTGGTGCGTTCCGGAATGAGATACGGAACGCATTTTTTTAGACCATCTGCAAAAACGCGATCAACTTTTCCATCGCCCGCGCACGGTGACTGATCTTATTTTTCTCGTCCATGCTCATTTCGGCAAATGTAATATCGTAGCCGTCGGGTTGGAAGATGGGGTCATAGCCAAAACCGCCAGCTCCTGTGGTTTCATGGCGAATAGTGCCTTCTACCACACCTTCAAAAACATGCTCTTTTCCATCCCATATTAGCGAAATCACGGTGACAAACCTGGCTTTGCGGTTTTCAACTCCTGCCAACCCGGTTAATACCTTTTCGATATTGGCCGCATGATTACCGTGCTCACCGGCGTAGCGGGCAGAGTAGATACCTGGTTCACCGTTTAAAGCATCTACAACCAAACCGCTGTCATCCCCAAAGCAATTCAGGTGGTACTTATCATACACATATTTGCTCTTGATCGTGGCGTTTTCTTTAAAGGTCGATCCGGTTTCTTCGATATCTTCTGTGCAGCCGATATCATTCAGTGTCAACAGTTCGAAATGATCGCCGATTTTATGGGATACTTCCTCCAGCTTGTGGCGGTTATTGGTAGCAAAAACTAATTTTAAAGGCATAAATTATAAACTTTTCACCTGGTCCCAAAAGGCTTTTTTGTTATCTACATTATTCATCATCGCATCAAAGGCAAAGGTGTATAATACGGTTATACCATCACGCTTTTCAACCTGATTAAATTTAAGCTGATTGATTCCTGCCGGGATGGATTGCTGCCCGAGTATCAATATGGTTTGGGGTTTAAAATGAGCGACTAATTGGGAATATTCTGAGGTATTTTTTGCAATATTCAGTATCGCAACGTCTTCACGGCCATGATTTTTTCGCCCCAGCACACTTTCAAGCGCAGCCAGATGGTCATCTGCTATAAAATCATGATCAGTATAATGGGTTAATACCAGGAAGTTCTTTTTATTGGCGCCCAGATAATTAAAAACGGGCTTTGGCATTACAGTTTCAGGTTGAGGTTGAGGGGCTGGAGTCTGCTGATTATCAGTTTTAATGTAGTTTAACTTATCTTCATTAAGCAGGTAAATTTCATCCTGAAGTATAAAACGTAGTGCCTGACCGCTTTCAACTTTCACTTTTAACAATTTTTAACCAAAAATAGATAATTGTTTGAGCGTTTATAAGCATATTCGCACAAAATATTAATAAACAGATTATTGTTAAATTTGCACCTTTGCATATTTTGCAGACATATAAAATATAAATGAGAAAGTTCGGGACAGCCATTTTACTTACTATTTTAACTATTTCTATTTCCTTTGCGCAAACGCCTGCTGATACATCAAAAAAAGCAACCGCTGCCAAACCAACGTCACCTGCGGGGCCAAGAAAAGTGCTGGATAAGATTGCGGCCGTAGTGGGTAGCCGAATTATTTTGCAATCGGATATAGAGCTGCAATATGCTAACTACCTGGCCAGCGGTAACCCACCTGACGCCTCTATAAAATGCATCATCCTGCGCAACCAGATGACCCAAAAACTGCTGGCTCAACAAGCGGTGATCGATAGCGTTTCGGTAAAGGATGATGAGGTAGACAACGAGCTTGACCGCCGTATGCGCGGCATGATTGCCCGTGCCGGCGGCCAGGAAAGACTGGAACAGTTCCTTGGCCGGTCGACCATACAATATAAAGATGAGCTTCGCCCAGACATTAAGGAGAACATGATCGCTAGTAAGATGCGGAATAAGATCACCGAGAAGATCAGTGTAACTCCGTATGACGTTGAGAAATACTTCAATTCGATCTCAAAAGACAGCTTGCCCACTTATAATAAAGAGGTTGAAGTTGGCGTGATACAGCTTAATCCAAAGCTAACGAAAGAAGAAAAAGAGGCATATAAACAAAAAGCCCAGGAGCTTTTGGACCGTGTAAAAAAAGGCGAAGATTTTGGGGTGCTTGCACGCTTATATTCACAGGATACCGGCTCAGCGCCTGATGGCGGCGACCTTGGTTTTGCCGATCGTACTACCTTCGTAAAGGAATTTGCCGCATGGGCGTTTAAGCTCAAGGCAGGGGATATATCGCCCGTATTTGAAACTGACTACGGCTTTCACTTTTTGCAGGTAATTGAACGCCGTGGCGAGCAGGTACATGTGCGCCACATACTGATCATGCCGGTAGTTACCCAGGCGGCAGTCGACCGGGCAAAATTGAAAGCAGACTCCGTTTATAATGACATGATGAAAAACAAAAATGTCACTTTCGCAACAGCTGCTTCATTTTATTCGGATGACAAAGACACCAAATATAACGGTGGCATGATGTTGAATGCCGACAACGTAGAAACCCGTACAACTTATATTCCAACTGATAAGCTAGACCCGCAGATTGCGTTAATTGTTGATACCATGAAAGTGGGAACTATATCAAAACCACAACTTTTTACTGATCAAACCGGTAAAAGGAGTTATAAGATACTTTACCTGAAATCTGTCACAGATGCGCATAAAGCTAACCTGAAGCAGGATTTCCCTAAAATAAAAGAAGTAGCTTTATCAGATAAGATCAACAGAACAGTGAGCGAGTGGTTCGAAAAAAGAAGAAAAGAAAACTTTATCAAGATCGATCCTGAATACCAGGGTTGCCCGGCTCTTAAGGGATGGGCAAACACGCCGCTGGCAGCACAAATTAAACAATAATACGACGATATGCAGCACCGCACCGACGTTGAAGCAGCAGATGCTTTGAGGGATACCTACAAGCAAATTCTTTCCGAAATACGCAAAGTGATCATCGGTCAGGATGAGGTGGTAAAGTCGGTGTTGATCTCCATCTTCAGTAACGGGCACTGTTTGCTGGTTGGCGTACCGGGGCTAGCAAAAACGTTATTGGTGCAAACCGTGGCACAGGTGCTCGACCTGGATTTTAATCGCATCCAGTTTACACCCGACCTGATGCCATCCGACATTATTGGTTCAGAAATTTTAGGTGAAGACCGCAACTTTAAATTCATTCCAGGGCCGGTTTTTTCAAACATCATCCTTGCCGACGAGATAAACCGTACTCCACCCAAAACCCAGGCCGCATTGCTTGAGGCCATGCAGGAAAAAGCGGTTACCGTTGCGGGTGCAACACATAAACTTTCACAACCGTTTTTCGTTCTGGCAACGCAAAACCCTATTGAGCAAGAAGGTACTTATCCACTGCCGGAAGCGCAGCTGGACCGTTTTATGTTCAACGTGGCGCTTGATTATCCAACACTGGAACAAGAGCTGCTGATCGTAAAAAATACGACCAGCTCTGCCACACCAGATGTGAAGAAGGTTTTAAACGCCGAGCAGATCATCTATTTTCAGCATTTGGTGCGAAATATCCCGGTAACCGATAATGTGCTGGAATACGCCGTGAAACTGGTTGCTAAAACACGCCCTACAAGCGACCTCGCTTCGCCGGAAGTAAAAAGACTGCTCAACTGGGGAGCCGGCCCACGAGCATCGCAATTCCTGATACTAGGCGCTAAATGTCACGCAGTTTTAAATGGCAAATACTCGCCTGATATCGAAGATGTGAAAGCCGTGGCCAAGCCCGTTTTAAGGCACCGTATCATCCGCAGCTATCACGCGGAAGCGGAGGGATTAAGTGCCGATGATATTATTGGGAAATTACTGTGACCAGTGACTGGTTAACCAGTTATCGGTTTTTAAATTGTTTAACCTGATAACTGATCACCGGTTAACTGATTACTAACTCACTATTGCTCCACTGCCGAAAATATCTCCAACACCACATCCCATTTATGATCCTGGTCAATCTCCCAAATGCGAACGT
>JAFAKI010000252.1 GCA_019235595.1 Mucilaginibacter sp.
AAACGCATGGGTCTTAAGCATCCGCTCAATCAATTGATCACATACGCAGGCCTCACGTACCAGGTACGTATTATAGGTGTGGTACAAGATGCTTTAATGGAATCCCCATTTACTCCCGCTGAGGCGACCATATTCAATCATGGCCGAGGGGGTAATTTTGTGATCTACCGCTTGAGTCCTGGCGTAAACCCACATGAAGCGATGGACAAGGTGAAAAAGATATTTGATAAATATAATCCTGCTTATCCGTTCGAATATGTTTTTGTTGATAAGGAGTATGATAAGAAGTTTAACCTGGAAGTGTTGATTGGCAAATTGGCCGGGGTATTCGCCGCGTTAGCGATATTTATATCTTGTCTTGGCCTGTTTGGGTTGGCTGCCTATGTTGCCGAACAACGAACTAAAGAGATTGGCATCCGTAAGGTATTGGGGGCTTCCATTGCACAAGTATGGGTGCTTTTGTCAAAAGACTTTGTATTACTGGTTGTAATAAGTTGTTTCATAGCGTCGCCTATTGCATTGTATTTTTTACGACCATGGCTTGCAAAATATAATTACCATATTTCTATCGGTCCGGAAGTATTTCTTCTATCGGCAATAGCTGCCCTGGTGATCACATTGATAACCATCAGCTTCCAGGCAATAAAAGCTGCACTGGCTAATCCGGTGCATAGCTTGCGATCGGAGTGAATAGCTAGAGATTGGAGATTAGTTAACTAGAGATTAGTAAGCCAATATTAAATAAAGTGACAAATCCTTCTCATTTGAGAGGGATTTGTCACTTTTTGTCTAACTAAGAGACAACTAATCTCTAACCTCCAATCTCTAATTAACTAATAAAGACTGTATCATAACCGAACGCACGTGTTACATAAGCGTACACCGAATGAAATCAAATATTGCATAACGTATTGATATATAGCATGTTTAAACTTTGGTATGTTATTGATTGTTTAATGCCAAAATGAATTAGTATTATTAAATCAATAATTCACTAAGTCATTAATTCAAAAAATAAAAACAAATGTTATCACTACAACACGTTACCAAATATTACCAGGCAGGCGGAAACAAAAATTTTGTACTGAACGATGTGAGTCTTGAAGTGGATGAGGGTGAATTTATTTCCATAATGGGTCCATCCGGATCAGGAAAGTCTACTTTATTAAATGTTATCGGTATGCTGGACGAACCTTCTGAAGGCTACCATTATTTTATGGGGCAGGCTGTGCATCAGCTTAAAGAAAAACAGCGTTCGTCTTTATATAAACAATACATAGGCTTCGTTTTTCAGGCGTATCACCTGATTGATGAATTAACAGTTTATGAAAACATCGAAACCCCTTTGATCTACCAGGATGTAAAAGGTTCGGAGCGTAAGGCAATGGTAGCCGATATGCTCGACCGGTTCCAGATCGTGGGTAAAAAAGATCTTTTCCCAGCTCAGTTATCAGGCGGTCAGCAGCAGTTAGTTGGTATAGCCAGGGCGCTGATCGCAAAACCTAAATTACTGCTTGCTGACGAGCCAACCGGCAACCTGAATTCAAAACAAGGCGAAGAGATAATGGATTTGTTCAGGAAATTAAATAAAGAGGACGGGGTGACAATCATCCAGGTAACACATTCCGAGAAAAATGCAGAATACGGAACCCGTATCATTGATCTTCTGGATGGTAAAATAAGCTCATCCAGAAAATTCTGATCTACAAATAACACAACAAATACAATGCGACTTAGTAAATACATATTAACACTTTTTTTTATAACAGGCGCCATTTTTGCAAATGCCCAAGTGGCGACAGATACAGCATTCTCACTGCAGAAATGCCTTGACATTGCTATCAAAAATAATCTACAGGTAAAACAAAGCAACACGACTGCCGAATCTGCAAAAATTGATTTGAGACAGTCAAAGGAAAACCTGTTGCCTTCCATCAATGCAAATGCCTCACGTTCATTTTATAATGGCCGTGGTATCAGCCCGGTTACCAACGCTTATGTAAATCAGTCGCAAACCAATGATAGCTATAACCTGAATGGTAACATGACTCTTTTTAATGGATTTGCATTGCAAAATGCAATCAAAGCGGCATCATTAGCATACCAGGCGGGCAAAATGAATTTTCAGGCGGCCAAAGATGTTGTTACAGTGAATGTCATAACCGGCTATCTGGCAATATTGGATAACCAGGAAATATTAACCGCAACCAAAAATGCGCTGGCTGTTCAGCAGGAAAACGTAAACCGTATGAACGTTCTTGAACAACAAGGCGCAAACAAGGCAGCCTCTGATCTTACTGATCAAAAAGGGGCTTTAGCGACGAATGAAGTCTCTGTTGTAAATGCAGAGAACAGTTTAAATGCCTCCAGGCTGAATTTGTTTCAGTTGATGAATATCCCTTATCAACCAGGCGCCACATTTCAGGGCTTGAACGCAGAGGACTTGAGGGGAGATTATGGCGCCGACCCAAACCAGGTTTATGATACGGCGCTACAGCAGTTTGCTGCTGTAAAGGCGGCTACCTTAACCCGGAAGGCAGCCGAAAAAAATGTTAGCGCATTAAGAGGGGCATTGTATCCATCTTTGACATTAGGAGGGAATTTACAAACTGCCTACTCAAATAAAGCCACAAAACAGGTTACGATTGATTCAACTACAGTATCCCAAAGCATTAGCTACCGCGACCAGTTGAAAAATAACTATAATTCTTCGGTTGCTTTGGGTTTAAATATCCCGATTTTCAATAATGGTTTCAAACGTAATACGCTGGACAAGGCCAAATTAAACGCGATGTACCAGAAGGATGTTGAAGAGAATGCCAAAATACTACTGAAGCAAAATATCGAACAAACCTATTACAATATGATGGCTGCTTATAAAAGATACCAGTCGTTAAATGATCAGGTAAAGGCTTATACGGAAAGTTACCGGATTTATAAACTTCGTTTTGACGCTGGGGTATTAACTTCTGTGGATTTCATCATTGCTAAAAATAATCTTGAATCGGCTACAGTGAATCTGATTAGTGCTAAATACGATTACTTTATCGAAAGTAAAATTCTGGATTATTATCAGGGTAAGCTATCATTGCAATAGTTTTTATTGTATCATGATTGTTAAAATCTTATATAATAAATCAAGCGTTTAGTATTATTGGGTTTGATGTAAAGACAGTAAATTTAAGGGCTAATTAAAACTTATGTTTAAAAAAGCCCTTTACATATCACTTTCCATCTTTTCTTTTTTCTGTTTAACAGCTTCGGCGCAGCTTAAAACAGACAGCGGAAAATTCAAAATAAGACTTAATCAGATCGGGTTTTATCCCAATGCCCCCAAGATTGCGATTGTTCTGACAAACAAACGGGCTAATTTTTTGCTTCAAACTCTGGATAAGAAAACAGTTTTTAAAGGCTTGCTTAAAAAATCTGTCCAGCCCGATTTCGCAGGCCAGTATAGTTGGATTGCTGATTTTTCTGTTTACACCAAACCCGGTAAATATATTTTGTATGTTTCCGGACTGGGCGCTTCCTATCCTTTCAGCATTTCCAAAAATGTTCATCAGCAGGTTGCTAATGCATCTATAAAAGCATTTTATTTTATGCGGGCATCGACACCACTCCTTGAAAAATATGCCGGAAAATGGCACAGGGCAATGGGCCACCCGGACAATAAAGTATTGGTGCATGCCTCGGCAGTGAGCGAGGGCAGGCCAGAAGGGTCTCTTGTTTCGTCACCACGTGGTTGGTATGACGCCGGTGATTATAACAAGTACATCGTTAATAGCGGTATTTCCACCTATACTTTGCTTTCGCTTTATGAGGATTTCCCGGAGTATATGAAAACCGTTAAGTTGAATATACCCGAAAGCGGAAACGGCATTCCAGATCTGTTAAATGAAACACTTTGGAACCTGCGTTGGATGCTAACCATGCAGGACTCAATCGACGGCGGGGTATACCATAAGCTAACCAATGCTGCCTTTGATAAAATGGAAATGCCGGATAAAGCCACCGAGCCGCGCTATATCATCCAGAAAAGCACCGCAGCGACACTTGATTTTACCGCTGTGATGGCACAATCAGCACGGGTATTCAGGCAGTATGAGGTCCAATTGCCCGGATTTGCTGATTCCTGCCGAGAGGCCGCTTTTAAAGCGTGGGAGTGGGCCCAGGCACATCCTCATATTATTTACAATAAGTATGTGCTGAATGATAATTTTAGTCCAAAGATCACTACCGGCGATTATGGTGATGGCGATGTGCGAGATGAATTTATTTGGGCTGCATCCGAATTGTTCGTTACCATGAAGGATATTAAATACGCACATAAAGTAAACCTCGTTCCGGATACCAAAATGCCTCTGCCTTCCTGGAGCCAGGTGCGGGTGCTAGGATATTATTCTATTGCAAGAAATAGCGAGCGTATAGCGAACACAGGCTATGGAAATAATATCGTTGAGATAAAGAAACATATTGTGGCTTATGCTAATGGTTTAATAAAAGACGCGAATAAAACCGCATATGAAGCAGTAATGTATAAAAAGCGGGCTAATTTTATTTGGGGCAGCAACTCGGTTGCTGCAAATCAGGGAATAGCATTGATACAGGCCTATAAGATTACCAATGACAAAAAATACCTGAAATACGCTCTTGACAACCTGGATTATATTTTAGGTCGAAACGGGACCGGGTATTCATTTGTCACCGGATATGGTAGCAGAACGCCTATGCATCCGCATCACCGACCATCGATAGCAGATGGGATTGTTGAACCGATACCCGGCTTGCTGGCCGGTGGCGCAAATCCTGGTGACGAAGACCATATTCCGCTTCCATCATTTATTCCAGATCAAGCCTATATTGATAATGATCAGGCATATGCTTCAAACGAAGTTGCTATCAATTGGAATTCACCACTGGCTTATTTGGCTAATGCCCTTGAGGCCTTGCAGAATGATATTCAGTAGGATAACGATGGTTCATAAGCCCTTAAACATGTTGCGTAACTTGCTTTAATGTTGCGGTATGCTTGTACCGGAACACAAACGGGAAGACCACGGCAATAACCAAAGCATAAGCTGCAAATGTGATCCATATGCCTTGCCAGTTTTTGCTGTGATCGGTAAGGGTAAAGTATTTATCAATTATTACTCCACTTGTAAGACTCCCGAATAAAGCGCCGAATCCGTTTACCATCATCATAAATAAACCCTGTGCACTACCCCGGATTTCTGGCGTTGTCTGCGTTTCGACAAATAATGATCCGGATATATTAAAGAAATCGAACGCCATGCCGTACACGATGCAGGACAAAATGATCATCCATAAGCCTCCGGCAGGATCACCAAAAGCAAAAAGCCCGAAACGCAATACCCAGGCCAGCATACTGAACAGCATCACATACTTGATCCCAAATTTGCGCAGGAAGAACGGAATTGCCAGTATAAAAAAGGTTTCCGATGCCTGCGAAATCGACATGATGATAGCTGGGTATTTTACCGCGATGGTGTCTTTATAAGCCACCACATTTTTGAAATCGCCCAGGAAAACATCACCATAAGCGTTGGTTAACTGTAAGGCCGCACCCAAAAGCATAGAAAAGCTAAAAAATATGGCGAATTTCGGCGTCTTAAACAAGGTAAAGGCGTTCAGACCCAGCGCATCCACAAATGATTTTTTATCGGTTTTGTGGGCCGGAGGAGGGCACTTTGGAAGCGTAAAGGCATACAACCCAAGTGCTAATGCCACAGCCCCTGCAATGTAGAATTGATTCCCGGAAGATTCGTTATGAGTGATGCTTACCGTCCATAGTGCAGCGATGAACCCCACCGTCCCCCAAAAACGGATAGGAGGATAAATTTTAACCACATCAATCTGGTTATTTTTAAGAATAGCGTAGGCAACCGTAATAGATAGGGAGATGGTCGGCATATAGAAGATCATGTTCAGCAACATCACCCAAAAAAACAAGGTCGGATCTTTTACAAGGGGAAGGCAAAACAGAACCGCCGCCCCTAAAATATGCATAATGCCATATAACCGTTCGGCATTTATCAACCTGTCGGCAAGAATGCCGGTAAGTGCTGGCATAAAAATAGCCGATATACCCATAGTTGAGAATATGGCCGAAAATTGTGTAGCTGTGCCAAGTTTATTATCAAACCAGTAATGACCTATAGTGAGCAACCAGGAGCCCCATATAAAATATTGCATGAGGTTCATCAGTATTAAGCGGAACTTAATATTCATATACTGTTCTGGTTTTATTGAAAGCCATAACTTTTGAGATCAAAAGCTGAAAAATAACGAAATAAATGTGGAATAAGAATTTATATGAGCTGATTTTCTTATTGCAAAGAGTCTCATATCTCAAATCTCACGTCTCAAATCTAAACTAGGATGCTTTTCTGCGGTTGAGCTCGTCTCTTATTTTAGCGGCCTTTTCATAAGCTTCTTCTGACAAGGCTTCCTGGAGTTTGGTTTTAAGTTCGTCGGTACTTAACGCCGCATAACCACTGGTAGTTGGGGCTACCGCTTTCTCTTCCGTAGTATCGTTCATGTTTTCGAGGTACACGAAATCGTTGCCTTCAATAACAATCCCAGCTGTGGATAGTATAAACTCATAAGTGTAGATAGCGC
>JAFAKI010000263.1 GCA_019235595.1 Mucilaginibacter sp.
TGACTTCATTGATCGCTCGATTATTGATTTAGAATATTAATTTGAATAATTAGCTTTTACCAGAAGTAGTAGTTTATGCCAATCTGTTCGCATTTTGATGATAAGGCCCAGTAACTGTCCCCAGTTATAGGTACAGCAGTCGTATACTGTGCAAAAAAGCCCCAGTTTTTATGTATCTGAAACCCCAGTTTAAACAGAAACGCGTTTTGCGCTGACGTAAAAGCATAAGGGTCGTTAGCCTCCATATCAGAAGCAGAATTTGGCTGGCTTTGCGATCCAAAATAAGCGTTAGAAATTCTAAAATATCTTAGTACAACTCCAGCCCCGCCGTAAAATTTAAAATTTTCGGCATTATAAAAATTATAGATCACCTGTGGCGATACGGTTAGAGAAAGATCATCAAAAGATGCTCTGGACGGGATGTAAGGAGAAACCTTAAGAGTATATGACGAACTAAATTGGCTTTGAGCTATGCCCAATTCAATCCGCAACTGAAAACGGCGTACCGATGGATTCACAAAAAAGTTTACGCCTCCCGATACCGCTAGGCCAAGTGAAGTAGATGATTTACCGCCTCCGGCCTCATAGGGGCTGCCTGAAGCAGTAGACACGTTGTCAATATTTGCACCCGCGCCAACAAATATGTTAAATATTCTCCCCTGGCCAGATTACCTTTTTCGTATTCGGTTTTTGAAATTTTATTGATCTTGCTTACTATATCAGCAATATTGTCTTCAGTGTAATTAGCACGCTCAATATCTCTTTGGAGCGCTTCATTTAATGCTTCATATTTATTTGCGAGAGCGAATAACTGTTTCATGTAAGTATTTTCATTTACAGTTACCCCCTTCTGTCCGTCTACCCGATCATTACTGTAGTTGTAATACAACCTGTATGCCAATTCCACTGGCGTATATTCAGGAGTTTCGCCGGTGTAGAAACGCGTTTTGACGTTATCAGTGTATGAATACAATACTAAATTTTTACCCTTTTGCAATATTCTTAAAAAAACAGTTGCATCTCGATAGCTGGTATCCCTTGAATTTCCCACATGATCTTTTTCCGTGGCATCCATGCTGATACGACCGCTATATCGTTTATAAGCATCTAACCCGATGATATTAAACCAGGAAATATCTGATGGCGTAAGTTTTTTAGACTCTTTGTCGGTTAATAGGCTTTTAAAGTCAATAGCATCAGGATTAGCCTCCCATTCCCTATAATCAATAAAGCCTTTAAGGGTATCACCTTTAAGGTTTACAACATAGCCTGGTTTGTAATTGCTTTGCGCGTAAGACAGGGCCGGTAATAAAAATGCGGCAAGTAGTGTTTTGTAAAAATTCCTCATGTAATAAGGTTGTTAATTGGTAAAAAATCGCCGGTAAAAATAGTAATTTACATTACAAATCCTAATTCAGACTAATCATAAATAACAATTTGATACTCAAAACCATAATCATACTTGTACATTTATCACATGCATCACGAACAACATTTAAAAAGCTCAGATACCATTAAGGACATTGTAATAGGCATGTCTGATGGTCTAACTGTCCCTTTCGCTCTTGCAGCCGGTCTTAGCGGGGCTATTACCTCATCGGGCATTGTGGTTACTGCAGGCATAGCTGAAATTGTAGCCGGATCAATTGCTATGGGGCTTGGCGGTTTCCTGGCCGGAAAAACCGAGTCTGACCATTACAACTCTGAATTAAAAAGGGAGTATGATGAAGTGGAAAGAGTTCCGGAACAGGAAAAAATGGAAGTCAGGGAAGTATTCGCCGGTTTTGGCATATCCGAGCATTTACAGCACGAGATTGCCAATGAAATGGCCAAAGATAAACATGCATGGGTTGATTTTATGATGCGTTATGAACTGGGCCTTGAGAAACCTGAAGCAAACCGCGCCACACAAAGCGCTATTACCATCGGATTATCTTATATCGTTGGAGGGATTATCCCTTTGTCGCCATATATTTTTATAAAGGATTCGCAACAGGCTTTGTATTACTCCTGTGCTATCACCTCTATTTGTCTGTTTGTATTTGGCTATTTTAAGAGCAGGGTTACTGGTCAGCCAGCATGGTCAGGCGCTTTTAAAGTGCTGATCATTGGCGCACTTGCCGCCGCTGCCGCATTTGGCATGGCTAAAGTGATTAATGGAAAGTAGTTGATTGAGTTAAGTGGTTGATTAAGTTGAGTGGTTGAAGGGCTTAATTGTCCAACTTAATCAACTTAAAACTTAATGAATTTACCTATCTGCTCGTTAGTAAACTTCAAAGTATCTTCTTTAAAGAAATTACCTTCTGCATTTAGTTCTTTGTGAACAGATGGGATGTGGATTTTTAAAGGCATTACGTGCAGATGGATGTAATTGCAGATGCCGGTGAAATGATCCACCCCGCGGATATTACCATATCTACCGGACGATATCCCCACTAATGCCGCTTTTTTTTCATAGAAACTTTCCGGGAAAGAACAGGCATCAATAAATACCTTGAGCACTCCGGGAAAGCTGCCATTATACTCAGGGATAACAAACAAAAACTTATCTGTTTTGGTAATGATATCCTGTATAGGTTCAAAATCTTTGCTCCGCTTGCCATAAAGATCCGTTTCGATCAGATTGGGAGGCAATTCTGACAAGGATAATAATCCGGCCTCGGTCCCTTTTTCCTTTAATTTTCGTCGGTAATATTGAGCAACTTTAAGCGTTGAACTTCCTGGACGATTTGTTGATGATATAATGGTGATCATTTGTTTAATTAGTGAATTAGTGAGTTAGTGAATTAGTGAATAATTAGAGCTCGTTGGCTAAAATGATAACATCATTAAATCGAATAAATCGCGGCTACGACAATTCAATAATTCACTCATTCACTCATTCACTAACTGTTTTGTTTGTAATTTGCCATAAGCTGTGGATTTCTGTATAGTTAAAATATGTATCTTTAGCCCGGTGAATTACCTCTGCGAAGGTAGAAATTTCTGCTTTCATTTTGCGTTGGTATAAAACCTACACCTGTTATAAAAATTGGAACATACGAATGAGTAAAATTATTGCTTTAGCCAACCAAAAAGGCGGCGTAGGAAAAACTACGTCCTCCATAAACCTGGCTGCGAGTTTGGCAGTTCTGGAATACAAAACATTACTGGTTGATGCCGATCCTCAGGCTAATTCAACATCAGGTATAGGTTTTGACCCGCGTACAATAAAGAATAGTATCTACGAGTGCATTATTAACGACATTGATGCACACGAAGCAATTCAGAAAACCGAAACCCCTAACCTTGATCTGCTTCCGGCACACATCGACCTGGTAGGTGCCGAGATAGAAATGATTAACCTGGTTGATCGCGAGTATAAAATGAAAGCTGTACTTGACAGCGTGCGCAGCGAGTATGATTTTATCATTATAGATTGCTCTCCGTCATTGGGCCTGATCACAATCAATGCTTTAAGTGCGGCAGATTCTGTGATAGTGCCTGTTCAGTGTGAATATTTTGCATTGGAAGGGTTAGGGAAGTTACTGAATACCATAAAAATTGTTCAAACCCGCTTAAATACCGCGCTGCAGATAGAAGGTATATTGCTAACTATGTATGATGTAAGGCTCCGCCTCTCAAACCAGGTAGTCGAAGAAGTTAAAAATCACTTTGAAGACATGGTTTTTGAAACAATTATTCAGCGTAATACACGTTTAAGCGAAGCACCCAGCTTTGGAATGTCGGTAATTATGCACGATGCCAATAGTAAAGGCGCCATCAATTATTTGAACCTGGCCCGCGAAATTGTGCGAAAAAACGGAATGTTAAAAGGCGAAACTATCGCCACAACGGAAACTATATAAATAATGAGTGCAGAGAAGAGAAATGCTTTGGGTAGAGGATTAGGTGCCCTTTTGAATGATTCTGTAAGCGTACTTCCGAATAAAAATGAAATTGGCACGAGCAGCGATGTAAATCCAATGGGCTCTGTCAACGAGATAAAAATTGCCGAGATAGAAGTTAACCCTTTCCAGCCACGTACCGATTTCGACCAGGAAGCGTTGGCTGAATTGGCTGATTCCATAAAACTGCAGGGCTTAATTCAGCCCATCACTGTAAGAAAGGTAAGCGCCCACAAATTTCAATTGATATCGGGCGAACGCCGTTTGCGCGCATCAAAATTAGCCGGACTGACACAGATACCTGCTTATGTCCGCACGGCCAACGATCAGCAAATGCTGGAAATGGCATTGATTGAAAACATCCAGCGCGAAAACCTGAATGCCATAGAAGTTGCACTAAGTTTTCAGCGGATGATAGATGAATGCAGCCTGAAACAGGAAGAGCTTGGCGAACGCGTGAGCAAAAACCGTTCGACAGTGACCAACTACCTGCGCCTGCTAAAATTGCCGCCAACCATCCAGGCGTCTATCCGCGATAACCAGATCAGCATGGGACATGCAAAAGCGCTGATATCTGTAGCTGACCCTGCAAAACAATTGTATATCCATCAACAGATCATCCAGCAAGAATTATCGGTTCGCAGGGTCGAAGAAATGGTGCGCGATATGCAAAAGCCGCCGGTAAAAAAGGAAGGCAAACAACCTGAACCGCTGTCCTTCCAGGTACAAAAGATACAGGACGAACTTGCATCTAAATTCAGCACAAATGTTAAACTAAAATTAAACAGCCAGGGAAAGGGTAGCATCGAGATCCCTTTTCTGTCAGAGGATGATCTTAACCGCATCCTTGAAATGCTGGATTGGTAAGCATGTATAAATGTTTGTTATTTTTTGGGTTGATGCTTGGATTGGCTGTTGTAGCAAAGGCTCAACAGCCGGACACTATCACCGTGAAAAACAAAAAAGATAGCCTGAACCGCGCAAAGGATTCAGTAGCCTCAAAACGGTATTATCCTAAGATAACCAAAGAGAAAACCTATCACCCCGATAGTTTGCATGACCCACATAAGGCTGTTATGCGCTCTCTGATGATACCCGGATGGGGGCAAATCTACAACCATCGCTGGTGGAAACTGCCGCTTATTTATGGCGGACTTGGTTTATTGGGTGACGTGGTGATTTTTAATAACAATTATTATAAGGAATTTTTAAAAGAAGCCCTTCTACGCGAAAAAGGCATTGTAAATACCCCTCAAAATGACAAAGCTCTCGCCGGTGTCTCCAACGATGACGTGGTTACTTACACCAATCTTTATCGCCGCAACCGCGACCTGGGGATATTAGGTTTTGTGGTGGCTGGGGAATACAGATGATAGACGCCTACATTGATGCGAAGTTTATCAGGAGCTACACCATGGACAATAATTTATCATTTAAAGTAAGTCCTGGTACAATAGGTCAACCTATATATGCACTAAACAGCAACTACACATTTATTCCGGCTGTGAAAATTACTTTTACGCTTAAATAAGTCTCTAAATATCCATTCAAACGGGAGAGTTAAAAAGAATAAAAATATATCTTTACGCCTGCTGTTAACGAAGAATTACAAGTAATGAACATCGCATTGTTAGGATACGGAAAAATGGGAAAGATCATTGAGAAGATCGCCATAGACCGTAAACACAATATCGTATTAAAAATAGACCACGATAATCAGCACGAATTAACTGTTGAAAACCTAAAAAAAGCAGACGCTGTGATTGAATTTACCACCCCGGCCTCTGTTTTAAATAACATTCAGCATTGTTTTGATGCCGGTGTACCAGTAGTTGTAGGCACAACCGGTTGGTACGAGCACCTACCGCAAGTAAAGCTAAACTGTATTGAGACTGGAAGTACGTTATTGTATGCATCGAACTTTAGTGTAGGCGTAAATATCTTCTTTCACATCAACAAAAAGCTGGCAAAGCTGATGAATAATTACCCGTATTATGATGTGCAGGTAGAAGAAATACACCATACTCAAAAACTGGATTCACCAAGCGGAACCGCCATCACCATAGCAGAAGGAATAATTGACAATCTCGACCGCAAAAAGGAGTGGGTAAATGTTTTAACCGCCGAAGGCAATGAGGCTGATGATAGCAACCTGAAAAATGAGCAGGTACTGATCGAGTCGTTCCGTATTAACAGCGTACCGGGCACCCATACGGTAATCTATGATTCAGAAGTGGATACCATAGAGTTTAAACACACCGCCCATAATCGCAACGGTTTTGCATTAGGCGCGGTATTGGCTGCCGAATGGGTTCACAATAAAAAGGGCTTCTTCTCTGTTGAAGAGATGTTCAATTTTGATATTTAAAATAAACCTTCATTAAAAAATACAAGAGTGGGTACTATAGAGCTTATCATTTTCGTCATATTATATATCGTAATCCCATTTGTTGGTTTTGCGAAATTGTTTGAAAAAGCTGGTCAACCGGGCTGGCAGGGCTATATCCCTGTTTACAATGCTTATGTAATCATTAAGCTTACCGGCAAGCCAAAATGGTGGATCATTTTGATGCTGATTCCTGCCATTAACATTCTGGCAATTATCGGCCTTACTATTGATTTACTTAAGTCATTTGGTAAATTCTCATTACGCGATTGGGCGGCCGGTATACTATTGCCCTTTATCTATCTGATCAAATGGGGAAATGATAAAGAGACCAAATACCTTGGGCCATCTCAAACACCCGAATTCAAGGAAAAATACAGCAAACAATTAAAAAAATCCTCATCCCGCGAGTGGACGGAGGCCATCGTTTTTGCTGTACTAGCAGCAACCATAATCCGCACCTTTTTTATTGAAGCTTATGTAATCCCCAGCGGATCAATGGAAAGCACCTTGCTGGTAGGCGATTATTTGTTTGTCAGCAAGATGAACTACGGTCCTCGCCTGCCGATGACGCCATTGTCGTTTCCGTTCGCACAGAATACCATGCCGCTTATCGGCACAAAATCATACTCTGATCTTATTAAGTTTCCTTACTACCGCTTACCGGGCTTTGAAAATGTAAAAAAGGGAGATGTGGTGGTATTCAACTTCCCTATGCAGTCTGATTCGCCGTGGTATAGGCCAATCGACAAAGAAGACAATTATATTAAGCGCTGCCAGGGCGCTCCCGGTGACACACTTTCCATTGTTAATGCGCGGGTATATGTCAATGGCAAAGCGATGCCCAACCCGCCGCAAGGGCAGCCTGCCTTCTCCGTTCATACTGACGGCACTCAACTTAATCCGCAATCTCCGGTGCTGACTGATTTGCACGCCACCATGACCGGCCAGTCAAGTCCCTCGGATTATGAAATGATTATGACCCGGCAGGCAGCAGCTACGCTCAAAAGCACCTCTTATATCAAATCGGTTACAGAATATTTTCAACCTAAAGGCAGATTTGACAAAGACATATTCCCGGCTGATCCTACATTGCCATGGAATGTTGACAATTACGGCCCTATCATAATTCCCAAAGCCGGGATGACGATAAAGCTGGATAGCTCAAATTTCCTTATTTACAGGCGTACGATCCAGGTTTACGAAAACAACAAACTGGAACTGCAAGGAAATGATATCCTAATCAACGGTAAGAAGACCAACACCTATACATTCAAACAGAATTATTACTGGATGATGGGCGACAACCGTCACAACTCAGAAGATTCACGGTTCTGGGGATTTGTTCCTGAGGATCACATTGTAGGCAAGGCCCTGTTTATCTGGATGAGTACAGATTCAGCAGGAAGCTTCTTAAACTCCATCCGCTGGAACAGATTGTTTAAGGGAATTCATTAAGATTGCGGAATGCGGAAGTTTGATTTCGGAATTTTAATGCCTATATTGGTGTATGAATTATGCTCACTATATAGAGATTAACCCTGAAAAGAGATTTGGGAGGCCCATTGTAATTGGAACCCGGATATCTGTATATGATGTTTTAAGTTGGCTTTCTGAAGGCATGTCTATCAACGACATCATATCTGACTTTCCCGAATTAAATGAAGATCAAATAAAAGCGTGCCTTTCCTACGCTGCTGATAAGGAGCATAAATTAAGGGTTGTTTCGTGAAACTTCTGCTTGATCAAAATATTTCCTTTCGGGTTGTTAACCTATTGGCCAACTCTTTCGAAGAGGTCGATCATGTAAAGAATCTTAAACTTGTAGATGCATCCGACACAGATATGGGAGTATGCCCTAAAAAACGATTACACAATTATAACTTTTGATAGTGATTTTATAGATCTAGCAACCCTGAAAGGAACTCCGCCGAAAGTCATATGGCTAAGGTTCGGTAACTCATCAAATTTGAAAATAGCGAATAAATTACTTTCTAATAGCTCCGTTATTGACAGCTTTATCTCAAATCCCGAGTTGTCTTTTTTAGAAATTGATTAGTTATTCAACGGTTCTACTCCAAACTTTTCAGCAATTTCATTCAGATCTTTTACAACGGCATCAACTAACGGAATTCCGTTGATTTTTCTATCTGCTTCAGCTTCTAATTCAGGCTCGCCGGGGATGATCACTTTTTGATTGGGGTCGATAGTCGCGGACGATTTAAAGCGGTTGATCCAGTTATCCATATGTTTTTTAAACTCATCAACTGGTCGGAAACCATCTACTCGCATAGCGCCAACAAAGTGACCGATACCGGCACCAACCGGATCATTCGGCGGGTCGAGAAAAGCAACAAATGGCGGCACCCAGGGGCCATAATTAGCACCTGATAACACGGCCGAAAGTATATCAACCGTTGCACTCAAGCCAAACCCTTTATGACTGCCGTGGTCGCGGTCGCTACCGAGCGGCAACAAAGCGCCTCCCGATTTTAAAGCATGCGGATCAGTAGTCGTTTCCCCTTGTTTATTTTGTATCCAGCCTTCAGGAACTTGTGTACCTGCCCGTTGAGCAATCTCCAGTTTACCATTTGCTGCAGCTGAGGTGGCCATATCTACGATCACCGGCAGGTATTTCCCGGCTGGGAACGCATAACACATCGGGTTGGTTCCTAATAAACGCTCGCTTGAAAAAGTTGGCGATACCAACGGACTGGCATTAGTCATGGCAAAACCGATCATATCTTTTTCGACCGCCATCAATGCGTGGTATCCTGCAATCCCAAAATGGTTAGAATTCCGCACAGATACCCACCCCGAGCCAAATTTTTCCGCTTTTTCAATGGCGACTTTCATAGCAAAAGGTGCCACGACCAAGCCCAAACCTGCATCCCCATCAACCGTTGCTGTGGTCGCTGTTTCGTGCACAATTTTAATATACGGATTGGTGTTGATCCGTTTCTTTTCCCATAGGCGTACGTAGCCTTGTAATCGCGCCACACCGTGTGAATCAATCCCCCTCAAATCAGATTTGATCAATACATCAGCAGACAGGCGCGCATGTTCGGCGCTGCAGCCCATTGCTGTAAAAATATTTTCAGTAAAACTGCGGAGAGTAGATTCGGAGATAAGCATACGGGCAAATATAATAACCTTATGCCGACGTTTTAGCTGGTTTTTGCGAAGATCAACGAAGCCTGTTAGTTAGAATAGAGTTGTTAGATAAGGCCCTCCCAGTGTGATAGTAGATTCCTTGAACGACCCGCCCCAATGCGGATTTCGGCAATACCCCCGCCACCGTACTCACCATACCAGCAGGCGTAATTTTACGGATCAGGTTATTGTTTGCATCGGCGACGTATAAATTACCCAAAGCGTCTATACTTATTCCCACAGGATCATTAAAAGAAGCCTGAGCACCCAGGCCATTCTGTGAGCCAGCTTGTCCACTGCCTGCTAAAGTGTTGACCATTCCGGCTGGTGTTATTACGCGAATCAGATTATTGATATCATCAGTCACATACACGTTTCCCGAGGGATCTACCACAAGGCTGTTGGGGAAATAAAAACTCGCGGCTGTATCGACACCATTTTTAGAACCAATCTCACCAATCCCTGCTAGCGTACCGGTTGTGCCGTCAGGGGCTATTTTGCGGATCATATTATTCAACATATCTGCCACATACACATTGCCTGCCCTATCCACGCCTATGCCTGTTGGGTTATTAAAAGTTGCGGTAGCCCCTGCTCCGTTATTTGCCCCTGCGTTACCATTGCCAGACAATGTTCGTGTTATGCCTGATGGACTAACAACGCAAATTCTGTTATTGCCTGCATCAGCCACGTACACATTACCGAATGCATCAACCGCTACCCCGCTCGGGCCAGAAAAAAGAGGCTGGGTCGTTGTTTTACCGCTTGTATCCACTGCGACAACTGTTCCGGCAAGGGTACTTACCGTCCCGTCAGGGGTGATTTTTCGGATCAGATTATTCCCGGCATCAGCCACATACACATTGCCCGATCCATCAACCGCAACACCGGTCGGTCTATTGAATGACGCCAGTTTACCTGATCCATTAATGGCTCCTGCGTTTCCTGTTCCAGCCAGAGTTGATACAGTACCATTGGTTGATATTTTTTGAATACGGTTATACCAGTAATCAGCAACATACAAATTCCCGGTTGCATCGACGGCTACATCAGAAGGCGAGGAAAAGAGCGCTGGTATTACTGTAGTTGAGTCGGGTGAGCCGGTGCTGCCCGTTATACCTGTAATACCAGTTGGCCC
>JAFAKI010000269.1 GCA_019235595.1 Mucilaginibacter sp.
CATGATATGAGCGGCATAGAATATTATGCTGCAGGAGAAGGACTTAAACATCTCATTATAAGCAGGGTTGAACCAGGCTCTGCGGCGGATGAAGTGGGCCTCGAAAAAGACGATGAGATTACCTCCATTAATTTTAAGCCTGTCGGAGATATGACACTGGAAGAAATTGACAATATCCTCAAATCAAAAAATGATCGCAATTTATTGATAGAAGTTTATCACGATCACCGGTTTGACAGGGTAATTCTTACCCTCAAGCGCAGAATCTGACCGGTCAAATTTATTTCAATTGGCTTATATTTTCAAAAAAGGCACTTTGCAGGTCAAGCAGCGACCTGACTTTCATTTTTTCTCCATAAGTATCGAAATACAAAAACTCAACTTTTTCGGGGTCCCTGGTGTCAATTTTTTCAAAAAAATTGAAAGTCTTAAAAAAGTAATGATGGGTAATAATCCTTCTTTTCTTGTTTGCCCTTGAAGAATTCAGTCTGAATCCAAAGGCATCGATCCAATTATGTATGCGCGTATGAAGTGAAGATGCAACTTTTTTCATAGGTGAACCTTTTCAGTCCCAACGAAAAACTAACGGGCTTGTTTTGATCCGATCAGAATTATTACTAACAGAGGTGAATAAGATTTGGCAGAAAGAGTAATGAATACTGAAGAAAAAAACTTTCTAAAAATGAAATGTAACCAATTGAGTTAGTTCGCGTAGAAAGCTTTAATTAACTTATTCAACGTACCCTATATGAGACGAATTAGACACATATTACCATTAATACTGCTAGCATGTTTTATTAGTATCAATGGTTGTAAAAAAGACAAAACACCCGGGCCTGCCGGAGCTACCGGTGCAACTGGTGCTACTGGTGCACAAGGCGGTATCGGTGCAACTGGTCCGCAGGGGCCACAAGGGCCTGCCGGAGGGCCACAAGGTTCGACCGGAGCAACAGGTGCAACAGGTGCAACAGGTGCAACTGGCGCTACAGGGGCTGCCGGATCAAACGGAACTAACGGAACTAACGGAACGAATGGTGCAACTGGCGCTACAGGGGCTGCCGGATCAAACGGAACTAACGGAACAAATGGTGCAACCGGCGCTACTGGTGCCGCAGGTGCAACCGGTGCTACTGGCGCCGCAGGTGCAACCGGCGCTGCTGGTGCTACTGGTGCCGCAGGTGCAACCGGCGCTGCTGGGGCTACCGGTGCCGCAGGTGCAACCGGCGCTGCTGGGGCTACAGGCGCAGCGGGAGCTACTGGTGCCGCAGGTGCAACTGGGGCTACAGGCGCAGCGGGAGCTACTGGCGCAACTGGTGCAACCGGAAATGCCAATGTAAATACATTCCTATTCAGCAACAAGTCTATATCAATAACCGGAACAAACTTCAATGTCCCAGCCATAACCCAACCTATTGTTGACCAAGGTCTTGTATTAGTTTATATGGGTACCAGCTCCAGCGGTCCATGGTATCCGCTACCATATACCCAGGGCGGTACAACAATCAGCCTGGTAAGTTACAGCCTGGGTCAGATCAGTTTGATAGCGAGCACCAACCAAACCGGTATCTTTCTTAAAGTTGTTGTAATACCGGGTAATTCGCTTACCAACCTGAGTACTACTAATCCTCATTTGAATTTCAACAATTACAGCCAGGTTGCCTCTGCACTACATTTGAAAAATTAACAATTAAAAGTTCAAATAAACCCGCCCTCTGATCTAATAAATCAGGGGGCTTTTTATTTTGGAATGTAACAATGATATGATTTTTAGTTATTTGATATTTTATGTTGAACCTTTACGTTTTGTTATTGTCTTTATGATCTGGCAAAACACGATGTAAAGTATGAAACCCTTATTCCTTATTTTTCTTTTTTCTGTAATAACAACTTTTTACGCCCAGGCACAAACCGGGCGTGAGGTAGACGGCATTGTAATCGACTCTACCAAACTTGGCATACCAGGAGCCAACGTCAAATTAATATCAAACAAGGGCGACAGCACCATTACCATCACCGACCCGAACGGAAAATTCGTTTTCCCTTCGGTTAATGGCAATAAGTTCACGCTCACGATATCGTCAATAGGCTATCAGGGGCTTAAAAAACATTACTCGCTCGACAATGACACAAAACCTGCTGTTTTAACTCCTATCATATTAAAATCAGAAATCAACACTCTACAAGGCGTAACCATTGTTGGTGTTAACCCTGTTGCCTTAAAAGAGGATACTGTTGAGTATAAAGCCAGCGCCTATAAAGTACGCGAAAACGCTCCGGTTGAAGATCTGATAAAAAAGCTGCCGGGCGTTGACGTAGATGTCAACGGGAACATTACCACCCAGGGGAAACAGGTGACCAAAGTGAGGATCAATGGGAAGGACTTTATGGGTGGTGATGTGCAAAGCGCTACCAAAAACCTTCCGGCTGACGTAGTCGAAAACATACAGATGATTGATGATTATGGCGATCAGGCAAACCTGACCGGTGTGAAAACGGGAGAGCCGGATAAGATCATGAATATCACCATACGTAAGGATAAAAACTACGGGTATTTTGGGCAGGCAACCGCAGGTGATGGTGAAGATGCTTTACCAAAAAGTCAGGGTCAGCCTGACGCAAATCGTTACCTGTTTACGCTAAATAGTTTCCGGTTTAACGGCGATCAGCAAATGGCTTTATTGGGGAGCGTTAACAATACCAATGTCAATACTTTTTCATTCAACCCGAACCCAAGCGGAGGAGGTGGTGGCGGCTTTGGCGGAGGAGGCGGTGGCCGCGGCAATGCGGCACGCGGCGCACAAAACTCCGGTAGCCTGATCACCACTCAAAATGGCATTACCAACGCACATTCTATCGGGGCAAATTTCCGCGATCAATGGGGCAAGGCTTTATCGGTATATGGTAGTTACAGCTTGGCAGATAATACCGTTTCGACCAATAGCACCAATTTTCAACAAAATTTTAACCCGAAAAATCCCAGTGCAAACAATCAGTTATCCAACGAGCTCGATAAAAATTTCAACGAGCGTTTTACCTGGAATATGGAATATAAGCC
>JAFAKI010000175.1 GCA_019235595.1 Mucilaginibacter sp.
CACGACGACGGTTCATGTCACCGATAACATCACCCATGTTTTCTTCAGGGGTAAGGATCTCGATTTTCATGATCGGTTCAAGCAGTACTGGTTTACATTTTGGTAATGCTTCACGGTAAGCTGAACGCGCTGCAATTTCAAAAGATAATGCATCTGAATCGACTGCGTGGAACGAACCATCAATCAAACGTACTTTTAAGCTGGTAAGCGGGAAGCCTGCCAACACACCATTGTCCATAGCTGCTTTGAAGCCTTTTTCTACAGATGGGATGAACTCGCGAGGGATAGCACCACCCACAATTTCGTTCACAAACTGTAAGCCTTCTTTGTTATCGTCAGCCGGAGAAATAACCACCTGGATGTCGGCAAATTTACCACGACCACCGGTTTGTTTCTTGTATGTTTCGCGGTGCTGTACAGTACCGGTGATAGCTTCTTTGTAAGCTACCTGTGGCGCACCCTGGTTTACTTCTACCTTGAACTCACGTTTCAGACGGTCCATGATGATATCCAGGTGCAACTCGCCCATACCAGAGATTACAGTTTGACCTGTATCCTGATCGGTTTGTACACGGAAGGTTGGATCTTCTTCAGCCAGTTTACCTAAAGCGATACCTAATTTATCAACGTCGGCCTGAGTTTTAGGCTCAATAGCCAAACCGATAACCGGGTCAGGGAACTGCATTGACTCCAATACGATAGGATGTTTTTCGTCGCAAAGGGTATCACCAGTTTTGATATCTTTAAAGCCCACTACCGCAGCAATATCACCTGCACCTACGTTAGGGATAGGGTTTTGCTTGTTAGCATGCATCTGGAATATACGGCTGATACGCTCTTTTGATTCAGAACGCATGTTGTACACGTATGAACCAGCTTCCAGGTTACCAGAGTAAACACGGATGAAGCACAAACGGCCCACAAATGGGTCGGTAGCAATTTTAAATGCTAATGCAGCAAACGGCTCTTTTACGTCTGGTTTAACCAGCACTTCTTCACCGTTATCAGGGTTATGACCAACCACACCTTTTGAATCCAATGGTGAAGGCATAAGCTCCATCACGTAATCAAGCATGGTTTGTACACCTTTATTTTTGAAAGATGAACCGCAAGTCATCGGAACGATCTTACCGGCCAAAGTAGCCTGACGTAAAGCGTCCAATACTTCGCGTTCAGTGATGGTTGTTGGATCTTCAAAGAATTTCTCCATCAGCCCGTCATCAAACTCAGCTACAGCTTCCAGTAATTTTTCTCTCCACTCGGTAGCTTCTTCCACCATATCAGCAGGGATTGGCACTTCAGTAAAGGTCATACCTTTATCGTGCTCATTCCAAACAATACCACGGAAGTTGATCAGGTCAACCACACCTTTGAAGTTATCTTCAGCACCGATTGGCAACTGAAGCGGAATAGCAGTGCTACCCAGCATTTCTTTAACCTGTTTAACAACGTTTAAGAAATCAGCGCCAGAACGGTCCATTTTGTTAACGAAACCTATACGTGGTACGTTGTAGTTGTTAGCCAAACGCCAGTTAGTTTCAGACTGAGGCTCAACACCGTCAACAGCCGAGAATAAGAATACCAGACCATCCAGTACACGCAGTGAACGGTTCACCTCAACGGTAAAGTCCACGTGTCCGGGAGTATCGATAATGTTGATGTGGTAGTTGTGGCCACGATATTTCCAGTTAACGGTAGTAGCAGCAGATGTGATAGTGATACCACGCTCCTGCTCCTGCGCCATCCAGTCCATTGTAGCAGCACCCTCGTGCACCTCACCAATCTTATGGCTCACACCAGAGTAGTAAAGAATACGCTCGGTAGTGGTAGTCTTACCGGCATCAATGTGAGCGGCAATACCTATGTTTCTTGTATATTTAAGATCTCTTGACATAATCAATTATTGAATTATTGAATTAGTGAGTTAGTGAATTTTGCTTGTTCGGTAACTACCAATTCTATTTTTTTATTGAGTTACGAAATAATGAATTACTGATTAGCATAATATTACCAAATCACTAATTCACTAATTCACTAATTCACTCAATCACTAACTGTTGAAATGAAGGAGCGAAATAACGAATTACCGATTAGCATAACATTATCAAATCAATAATTCACTAATTCACTCATTCACTAATTAGAATCTAAAGTGTGAGAACGCTTTGTTAGCCTCAGCCATTTTGTGCGTATCTTCTTTCTTCTTCACAGCAGCACCTTCACCTTTTGAAGCCGAGATGATCTCGCCTGCTAATTTCTCCATCATGGTTTTTTCGCCACGACGACGTGCATAGCTGATCAGCCATTTCATACCCAAAGCAACTTTACGCTCCGGACGAACTTCAGTAGGCACCTGGAAGTTAGCACCACCTACACGGCGGCTTTTTACTTCTACAGCAGGCATTACGTTGTTCAAAGCTTTTTTCCAGGTATCTAAACCGTTTTCGTTAGTCTTTTTCTCAACTATCTCAACAGCGTTATAGAAAATAGCGTATGCGGTAGATTTTTTACCATCATACATCATATTATTCACGAACCTTGTTACCAAAGTATCATTGAACTTTGGATCAGGAAGGATAATTCTCTTTTTTGGTTTTGACTTTCTCATTGTTACTATCCTCCTTTAATTATTTCTTTTTACCGCCTTTGCCCGCTGGTGCAGCTGCCTGACCTGGTTTAGGGCGTTTAGTACCATATTTACTACGACGCTGGTTACGACCTGCAACACCTGAGGTATCCAATGCACCACGGATGATGTGGTAACGTACACCCGGTAAGTCTTTAACACGACCGCCGCGGATCAACACGATTGAGTGTTCCTGTAAGTTGTGGCCTTCGCCAGGGATGTAAGCGTTTACTTCTTTTCCGTTGGTTAAGCGCACACGGGCTACTTTACGCATTGCTGAGTTTGGTTTCTTAGGGGTAGTGGTGTACACACGGGTGCACACGCCTCTTCGCTGTGGACAGCTGTCCAACGCTGGCGACTTACTCTTGTCAACCAGAGCTACTCTACCTTTTCTAAC
>JAFAKI010000140.1 GCA_019235595.1 Mucilaginibacter sp.
AGTGAGAGCTAATTTCCAGGCAAGTTTAACTAACCAGGAGATATTTGGTAAACCAGAAGCTACCACTGAGGCTGTTTTGAAACTGGTTGACAGCGAAAATCCTCCATTGCGTCTATTCCTGGGCAAAGTTGCTTACCCATGGGTAAAACAGACCTATGAAGGCCGTTATGCTGAATGGGATCAATGGAATGAAGTAGCTAGTGCTGCTCACGGACACTAATTGAAATAATGTTTTCTAACTGACAGGTCTGCGCTGAAATTCAGCGTAGATTTGTTTTTATCAGGTCATTATGAAACACTACAAAACATTAAGCGATATGCTCCGGGAAAATGGGTTTCCTCCGCCTGAGCATCCTCTTATCGGATTGCACCGCTGCAATGTATCCTGTCCTTTAGGGAATCGCGAGTTTACAACCGATTTTTATATGATCGGTTTAAAAAAAATCGTATCGGGCGTGATATTGTATGGCCGTACAAAATATGACCACGAAAACGGTTCGATGATGTTTATAAAACCCCGCCAGGTGGTTGAGTTTAAAAATCTCGAATTTGAGGAGGATGGCTTTCTGATTTTTATTCATGAAGATTTTCTCAATGGTTCCGCTCTTCACGACGAAATACAGAAATACAGCTTCTTTGATTATGAAACCAACGAAGCGTTGCACCTTTCACCAAAAGAGGAAGAGATCATGTGGGACCTTTACAATAAGATCGAAGCCGAGTACAAGAATAATACCGATGAATATAGCCGGGATATTATGCTCACGCACATTGATTCAATATTGAAATATTCCCAGCGCTTTTATAAACGCCAATTTATTAACCGCGCTGAGATATCCGGTAAAACCGTTTCCAAATTCAATAATGCATTGTCTGTTTACTTCGGCAAAGGGTTATTGCAAACCAAAGGCCTGCCTACAGTGAACGCTATGGCATCGCAATTGAATTTATCATCGCGCTATTTGAGTGACTTATTAAAACAGGAAACGGGCAAAACAGCTATCGAACTTATCCATATTTTCCTGGTAAACGAGGCCAAAAACCTATTGAAAAGTGAAAATCAGAATGTTTCAGAAATAGCGTACATGCTCGGTTTTGAGAATCTGCCTTATTTTTCGAGGCTATTCAAAAAAGAAACGGGGTTAAGCCCAAATCAATTTAAAAAGCAATTGGTAAATTGATCGCATGAGTTTTGCAGATCGCGTTATCCAATTCAACCGGCAATTAACCTATACCGGCGGTCCGCTACCTAAAGGCATCCGCATCATGAACCCTTTCAAAGAGCATGATAATGTAATGGGCATTGTTGAAGCGTTTTACCACAAGTATTATAACGATAATAATCAACGGCATATCATTTTAGGCATTAACCCAGGCAGATTTGGCGCCGGTTTAACAGGCATTCCTTTTACCGACCCAAAACGACTGGTAAGTGAATGCCATATACCCTACACTGGCAAAACCTCTCACGAGCCATCATCCGTATTTATCTATGAAATGATCAATGCCTATGGTGGCCCCGAAGCCTTTTATAACGACTTCTATATCAATTCACCTTGTCCGCTTGGATTTACATCAATCGATACCAAAGGCAAGGAGACCAACTATAATTATTACGACAGCAAGGGATTGACCGAAGCCGTTTATCCTTTTATGGTGGAAAATATCCATAAGCAGCTCGACTTGGGCATCAAAACCGGTACCTGCTTTTGTTTTGGTACAGGCAAAAACGAAAAGTTCCTGAAAAAATTAAATGACGATCATCAATTTTTCGGCAAGATCATCGCGCTGGAGCATCCGAGGTTTATTATGCAATACAAATCAGCCTCGAAGCAGTTTTATATTGATAAGTATCTGGCGGCTTTTAGAAGCGTATTAGGATAACGTTACAGCCTATCTATCCTCACCCACTTCATTCCCGCTGCTTCAGCTGCAACAGTACCTGCTTCGCCATCTTCAAAAACCAGGCAGTCCTCCGGATTAACCTGTAATAATTCGGCTGCTTTAAGGAAAGGATCAGCATAAGGTTTGCCACGTTCAGTTTCCCCGGCACACACCATTACCTCGACCAGGTTATCAATGCCCAGCACTTTTAGCGTTTTCTCCACCGCCGGTCTTTTACTGCCTGAAACGACACCAATTCTTATCTTTTCTGCATGGTTTTTCAAGTGCTCCACCACATGTATCACTGGGAGGGTATTTTCGATGTATTGATCGAGGAATAGTTTATACTTCAAATCCATAAACTCCTGCGGATCAAAAGATGTATTATATCTTTTGTTGATCTCCTCAATAACTTTTATCACCGGCCAACCAGCCAGTTCGTCGATAATATCCCCTTCTATTTGATGACCTTTATCGGCAGCAACTTTAATATAGGTTTCCTTGTGGGCGCCCATGTTATCAGCAAGAGTACCATCACAATCATACAAATAGGCTTTATAGCCCTGGCTCAGGTTGGTTAGTTTTTCAAGTTTGAGGCTAATTTCGTCGAAAGAAGTTGTCATATACGTTGCAAATATAACGCGCGCTGAAATTTTGAATGTATAATATCCTTTAATGCAACTAAAGCTTTTACATTATATTGACTATCGCAGCTAAGAAAAAAGTTTAATTCTCATCACGTTTCGATTTTATTGTAGAAACACTAAAATCAATGATGTTAATTATGAAAACCAGATTATTAATACCGGTTCTGATAGCCCTTGCAATAGCTATACAGAGCTGTGTCAGCAAGAAAGAATACCAGCAACTACAAAACAGTTATAACAAATTGGATAGCAATACCCGTGATCTCCATAATCAATATTTGTTGACCCAGCGTAACCTAGACGCCTCAACCGAACGGGTGAAAAGTCTGGACGAACAATTAGCATCTGAAAAATCAAATGTGAAGGCTTTACAGGACGCACTCGATAAATGCTTAAATGCCGGCAACCAGGGTAATATCAATATTTCAAAACTTGTTGATGAGATCAACAGGTCGAACAGATATATTCAGCAGTTGGTAAACGCCAAAAACAAAAGCGATTCGTTGAATATGGTCTTAACAAACAACCTTACCCGTTCGTTAAGCCCGCAGGAGACACAGGATGTGGATGTAAAAGTGCTCAAAGGAGTCGTATACATATCCCTCTCCGACAATATGCTTTATAAATCAGGAAGTTATGAGATATCTAATAAAGCAGGTGCGACATTAAGTAAGATTGCTAAGATAATTACCGACTATAGCAATTACGATGTTTTGATTGAAGGAAACACCGATAATGTGCCAATATCGGAAAAGAATATCCGGAATAATTGGGACCTGAGTGCGCTTAGAGCCTCATCAGTTGTACAAGCTTTACAGAAGAATTATGGCGTAGATCCAAAACGTCTGACAGCTGGTGGTCGCGGTGAATACAATCCAATAGCCGATAATAGCACTAACGTGGGGAAAGCACAAAACAGGCGAACCCAGATTATTATTACTCCTAAGTTGGATCAGTTTTTGGATCTGATAGGAAAAGCGCCTGATAAGCAAAACTAAAAAATAACTACTGATGATATCTGACTAAAGCGCCATTTGCTTTGCAAGTAGCGCTTTGTTTTTTAGAAGCCAGTGCTGACTGCTAAACTTGCAGTCAAAATGAAAAGAGCCCTGACAATCGTCAGAGCTCTTATTTTTTCGTCGGGGTGGCAGGATTCGAACCTGCGGCCTCCACATCCCAAATGTGGCGCGATACCGGGCTACGCTACACCCCGTCGGGGCTGCAAAAGTAAGATTTAATATTTTCTCCGCAAATATTTTTTTCAAAAAATTTAGGAGCAAATTACACCTGCTTTTCTCTCCAGCAACCCTCAATTCGGCGCTTTCCGACCTATCATTTTGTTAATCAGGCAGCTGCTTTTGATTTAACTTCAATTTCGGGATTAAAAATAATCTCAGATTTAATAGCATTGGATATTAAACCTGCCGCTTCCGATTTTTGAAGTACCCGCAACACCCTTTTGGGGCTTACTCTCAACTCGCATTCTGGTACAATAAATAAAAAGCAATAGTGAGAGTATAACAAAACAGTAAATTGCAATGAATAATTTTTCAGTTATACTTAATGAAAATGCCGTTTACCTGGAATCGTTTGGTGCAGCCGAAACTGTTACAGGCTCGAAACCCTTGCTTCGTACACCAGCATTCAATTTGCTGATAGCGAAGCAGGATCAACAAGAATTTCTCTTTCCCGTTTAAAGTGGACCTTTGTAAAACATCATTTTAACTTTAATAAAGCTCATCATAAAAATAGTTATGTTTAAATGAGTCGATGACAGTCATTATACAATTTAATGATAGTTGTCATAATTTGCCTGCAGCAGATAACAGACCTTTGGATTGTGCAATTAAGAAAAATGGCGGCGCAGCTATAATTCATGCCGCTGTTATTTTTAATGTCAGATTAACCTCGTACTATAAAGTATCTTAATCGAAAATTCCGCGATCAAAATATTTATATAAATTTATATCTGTATACCCTGATCACAATGAAAATAATCACGTATATCTTATGCATAATATTATCTGTGTTGATACTTGGCTGTAATAACATTCATACAATTCATCCGGCGCGAAAAGACATAGTTGAAACTGTATATGCATCGGGGAAGGTTATGGCCGATAGCGAATACACGGTTTATGCTTTGAGTCCCGGCACCGTTATAAAAAAACTGGTTAAGGAAGGCGATGTCATAAAAAAAGGGCAGCTATTGTATGTAATCAATAACATGGCTCCCGAAGCCAGATTAGATGCGGCAAACGTCACGTATGAAAAAGCCCGGGAAAACGTATCATCAGGATCGAGGATTTTAAGCGACCTGAAATTAGCCATGCGGAATGCCGACATCAAATACAGTAACGATTCCATGCAATACTTTAGGCTTAAAAACCTTTGGAACCAAAATATAGGTACTAAAAGCGCCCTGGATAATGCCGAAATGCAGTATCGTATTTCATTCAATGAAAAAAAGTCGGCGCGGGAAAAGTACTACTCAACTATCAATGATCTGAATATAACGTTGAAGAACGCTCAGAGCAGTATGGCCAGTGCACGCAATGATCTGAACAACTACATGATACGCGCGGAAAGCAATGGCACTGTTTACCAGATGTTGAAAGAAAGAGGTGAAGCCGTAAGAGCAAATGAGGCAGTTGTGTTAATTGGCAAGTCCACCGATCGCTTAATCAGATTGTCGGTTGATCAGCAGGATATCAATTTAGTGCAACCAGGTGAACAAGTATTGCTTAAAACTGACGCAACCGGCGACAAAATATATAACGCCAAAGTTGTAAGAGTTTATCCTACAATGAACGAAGCTGATCAGACCTTCAGAGTGGACGCAATTTTCACCGGGCATGATAAGCAGCCTTTTATTCATACTTCCGTCGAAGCAAATATCGTTATTCAAAAGAAACAGCATGCGCTGGTTATTCCGGTAAAATCTATTTTGACAGGTGATAGTGTAAAAATAAAAGACGGCGGCAAGATAAAGGCTATACCTGTAAAGATAGGTATCCATACGCTGGATGAAGCGGAGATCTTGAGCGGCCTCAATGAGCAGTCTGAAGTGGTTGAATCCTCATCCGATAAGTAGTATGATGGTAGATACACTCATAGCAAAAAGGCACCTGATGGCCAATAAAAAGCAAACGCTTGTGGCTATGCTGGGCGTTACCTTTGGCATAGCTATGTTCATCCTGATGATCAGTTTTATGATCGGTGTTAACCAGTTTATGGAAAACACCATGTTATCTTCCACTCCAGATATACACATCTATAACGATATAAAAACCGATTACTCTGTTTCCATTGCAGGGGATTATTTCAAAGACAAAAACCTGCTGGTGTCGGTTCGTCACCCAAAGCCCAAGCAAGTCAATTTAAATATTAAAAATGCAAGTGGCATCCTTAATAACCTGAGGCAAGATCCTACCATAACCCGCGTCTCACCTTTTTTGAGCACCCAGGTGTTCTATAATTACGGTCCTGTACAAATCAACGGCTATATCAACGGCGTAAATATTATTGATGAATCCAAAATTTTCGATCTGAGAAGTAAAATGACGATAGGCCAACCTGAAGACCTGTTAAACACTGATAAAGGGATAATCATGGGCAGAGGGCTTGCCAATAAACTAAATCTTGGCATCGGCGATATGGTTACTTTAACTACCCCGGCAGGCACTTCCATGAGTTTTAGGGTGGTGGGGATATTTGCTATTGGCATAGGCACCATTGATGATACGCGGAGCTACATCAACTTGGCGAATGTGCAGCAATTAATGGGGAAAGACAGAAGCTATATAACGGACATCAACATTAAGCTAGTCGACAATAAACTGGCCCCTTCCAAAGCCGGTGAGTTGTATAAAAAATATAATTATAAATCAGATGACTGGCAGACAGCCAACTCATCTGTTATGGCATCAAATATTGTACGCGACGTGCTTACTTATGTTGTCAGCATAACCTTACTTACGGTGGCTGGTTTCGGCATCTATAATATTATGAATATGACCATCAAAAATAAAATGAAGGACATAGCCATCTTAAAAGCGCAGGGGTTTTCAGGGCATGATATCGTGAGGATATTTTTAAGCCAGTCGCTGTTTATTGGCTTTTTTGGCGCTTTGATGGGCGAGGTATTGGGCTTTTTGCTTTCTTATGCCTTGTCACGTGTACCTTTCCCCCATAACGATTTCATTTCGTTGAAGTATTTCCCGGTGATATTTAATCCGGCGCATTATTTATTTGGCCTTGTGTTTGGCGTTGTCACCCCTTTCATTGCCGGGCTTATGCCATCCATTAGAGCATCAAGGATAGACCCTGTAGTCATACTGAGAGGATAAATAAGATGAGTGTAGCGCTAAAGGTTGAAAATGTAAACAAATACTTTCATGAACCGGAGGAGTTTCATGTTTTATCCGATATTTCATTTTCTGTAAATAAAGGAGAATTCGTTCCGGTCATAGGTAAATCCGGCTGCGGCAAGTCCACGCTGCTTTATCTATTAAGCACGCTCGATACAGACTACAAAGGGAAGATTTTCATCAATGACCAATTATTAACCGGCGAAAGTCAGAATAATCTGGCCCGTTTCCGTAATGAAAATATAGGCTTCGTTTTTCAATTCCATTTTTTGCTGCCGGAATTTACCGTGCTTGAGAATGTAATGCTTCCGGCACTAAAACTCGGCAAACTCAGCCGTAAAGAAATCGAAGAACAAGCAATTGATAAGTTACGTCAACTGCAAATGGATGCGTTTGCTCATAAATTATCCTCCCGGCTTTCTGGCGGGCAGCAGCAGAGGGTGGCTATAGCCAGGGCATTAATCAACGATCCAACTATCATAATGGCTGATGAACCGACTGGGAACCTTGACAGCATTAACACCGGCATAGTTTTCGACATATTTAAGAATCTGGCCCACGAAAAAGGGATCACGATACTGACCGTAACCCATGACCTTGATTTCGCAAAAAGTGCAGACAGGGTAATAGAAATGGCGGATGGCAGGATCAAAGATAGTTAATTACCCATCTTTTCATTTACTGATTAAGCTGGGCCAATAAATATCCTATATGACAGTAAAACCACTCGTCACAAATAAGCGGTTTATTAGTTTACGGATAACTATCCAAACTTATTGTCTATTTTCACTGCATGGCCAGAACTGATATATCTGTCATTATCGTCACTTATAATGGGATGAAGTGGATAGATAAATGCTTACGAAAACTTTCAGAGTCTGATATAGAATTATATCCAATAATCATAGATAACGGATCCACCGACGATACAGTAACATTTATACAAAAAAATCATCCCTCTATTGAATTAATTCAGACCAATGAAAACCTCGGCTTCGGAAGAGCAAATAATATTGGTATAGACCTGGCAATAGCGCACAATGCTCAATACGTATTTCTGCTGAACCAGGATGGTTATGTCGAACCAGATACAATCAGCAAACTGGTTAACTTTCATAAATCACATCCGGAATATGGTGTATTGAGTCCGAAGCAAATGAATGGTGATGGCTCGGCGCTTGATAAAAGGTTTGACTCCATAGTTCTAAGCGAGAGCTGCATTTTGCGGTCATACAAAACTGAAGAAACAGACGTATTTGACGTATCTTTTGTCATGGCGGCATTTTGGTTGATTTCGGCAGCCTGCATAAAAAAAGTCGGCAAATTTGACCCGATTTTTTTTCATTATGGAGAAGACGGCGATTATTTGAGCAGGGTACGTTACCATGGATTGAAAATAGGGGTAGTTATGGAATCAATCGGTTACCATGACAGACATGAGCGCATCGTTGCGCCAGTGCAACAAATCAAGGGGTTTTACGCTTCACAACTTGGGTCGTTAACGAACATCAACAGAAGCCTTGCATTTGAGTTTTCTAAAGTGTCGTTTTATTTTTTAAAGAACTCCTTTAGATATTTATCGCGATTTCAGTTTAAACTTATCTATGAGAATACCAAATATTATTCCAATCTATTAGGAAAAATGCCGATAGTTTTGAGAAGCAGAAGACAGAACCGGATTCCAAATAGTTAATAAATATCTAATTCACTTCAATGATAAAATAATTTATTTCCGCGCCGGATGCCCCTGGTTGCCGTCTATAATCAATACGGTCTTTTGCAAAGCGATGCTCATGTTACGTTGGAACAACAATGATAATAAGGCAATTAAAGTATCATCTAATTTCCTTATTAATTATCACTTAACCAAAATCAGAGGATAAGTTTATTGACCACCAATGCCTGGGATGGCAATATTTACTCAATGTCAGTTAGTTGTGTGACATTAATCATTTTTAATGCGACGTTAAAGTTCAACCTTTGGTCAATCATTAGTCAATAAATGAGTCATGAAAAATATATTGATACTAACTGATTTTTCGGCAAATGCCATGCACGCTGCCCAAACCGGAGTTATGGTTGCTAAACGTTTGCACGCTAACATTTTATTGTTCAATGCAGCCGAAGCCAAACCGGCCTATGCCGGAGGTCGTACATTTCCAGAAGAGGTTTTCTTTCTGGAAGAAGATACCTGTGACAGACTCAAGGCGTTATCTCACCAAATTGCTGTGTCGATAGAAAAAGATGAAATGGATTGGAAGCCTTCGGTAAATCATGAGGTTCGGTTAAGCACACTGTCTTCCGGGATAAAAAGCCTTTCAAAAGAAAAAACGATCGAGCTTATCGTAATGGGCGCCGGTGAGGGTAGCCCAATGGATCATTTTTGGGCTGGCAGCGACACCCTTTCTGTTTTAGATCACGCAAACAGGCCGGTGCTGGTTATTCCGTATGGTGTTGATATGAACGATCTGAAGAATGTGGTATTTGCCACAAATTTTGAAGAGCAGGATATCGAGGCGATTCGTTACCTGGCAAAGTGGGGTTCCATTTTCAATTTTCATCTGGAAATAATACATGTTGATTTAATATCTAATACTGATCTAACCAAGGAACTTCGGAAAAAGGAGTTTATGAAACACCTTCACCGGCTTCATTATCCCAACATCAGCGTCCAGGAAATTTATGGTAAAGATATAATAAACCGGTTAAGCAGACTTTGTGATGAATCGGGCGTCGATCTCCTGGCGTTTGCACATTACAAGGACTCATTTTTCTCGAGAGTTTTCCGCCAAGGCACTACCCGTAAGGCATTGGGACAACAGAAAATGCCAATGCTTATTTTCCCTTCAAACTTTGAGACTTAAATAGGCGACCGGATCATTTAATTTTTTGACAGGCACCAT
>JAFAKI010000203.1 GCA_019235595.1 Mucilaginibacter sp.
AATCGGATCAACACGCGTTATAAACTCTATAACACCCAAAAAGAACGGATAAAATACCGGGAAAAATACCAGGGGCGTTTTATTGAATGTTAAAATCGATCCATGTGCCTGTAAATTGGTAGCCGTACTGGCATACATTATTGAGTCGGGTGAGAGGCCAACACCACTATAAGACGTAAATATATATATAGCGTAATAGCCAATAATAGCTGCTATAAATGAATCAATATTCTTAAGGTACGGGGTAAACTTCATGCGTTTGGTTGTGGTACTAACTAAAGTCTAATTGAGTTGTAATGGTTATAAAGGGTTGTAAAAGTTGTAACGGTTTTACTGGTTCACAATATAAATTTAAATATCGTTTTCAACCATTCTAACCTTTATAACATTTTTAACTTCTCAAACATCACGCAATCAAATCCAATACATCACTAATCGGCTGGTCGCTATTGATTAGTATCCCTTTTACACCTGCGGCTGTACCTGCTTCAACATCGCGCTCACGGTCACCGATAAAATAAGATTTAGCAGGGTCGATGTTGTATTTTTCTATTCCACGCAATAATAAACCCGGTTTGGGTTTGCGGCAATCGCACTCTCCTGTGAAATTGGGATGGTGTGGGCAATAGAAAATATCGGTAAATTCTACTCCATGCTTTCCATATATTTCCCTTAGTTGTGCGTGCATTTTACCAAGTTCTTCTTCGGTATACCAGCCTTTAGCGAGGCCACCCTGGTTGGTGGCCACTATTAACAGATATCCTCTGTCTTGTAGAATCTTTAGTGGTTCAATATTATGTTCCAAAACATGAAAATCTTCCAATCGGCATACATAATCACCCATTTCCTGGTTCAGTACCCCATCACGGTCCAGAAATACGGCTTTATTTTTTGCGGGCATAGTGTTCATTGCCGCAAAGGTAATAATTCTTGAAAACTCATGTTTTTACATTCTAACACTAAGAACCCACTTAGTTAGAGTTGTATCTGAAAAGTAGAAGAATCTCAAAATAAATACGGGGATTTTATCAATTTTATAATTCAAAGGCTTAAAATCCTCTTATTTTGCAACATTTCGTTCGGATGAAGGGATTTTTATTACTATGCAGACATATTAAATGTTAATACGCGATTATGAAAATGTTATAATGAAACTCAAATTATTAACAAAATCTAAATTTTTATATGATATAGGTAATATTTTTTGACATAATTCGAAAAATTACTAACTATATTACAAAAAAGATTATTAATTTGTAATTTCGTAATTACCGACCTAAGTGAAATACTTAATAAAACTGAGAGATTGAAGATGGATCAAACTGATAACCCCCAGCAGGGCCTTTACCGGCCTGAATTTGAACACGACTCGTGCGGAACCGGTTTTATAGCCAATATACATGGCCATAAATCCAACCAGATTATAGATGATGCCCTTACTATGCTGGAGAATATGGAACACCGTGGTGCTTGCGGCTGTGATCCTGAGACTGGTGATGGTGCTGGTATTTTGATACAATTGCCCCATGAATTTTTGATGGATGAATGCTCTAACCTCGAGATCAGCCTGCCTGAACCGGGAGAGTATGGTGTAGGGATGATATTTTTTCCTAAAGATTCATCATTGAAAAAAGCTTGCCGCATGGTAATTGCCAATGCGCTTGAGAAACTGGGGCTACAAAAGTTGGGTTACCGCAAACTGACTGTCGATTCATCTGTAATAGGGGAGACCGCTCACCTGGCCGAACCAGATGTGGAGCAATTGTTTGTTTTAAGGCCGCACCACATTACCAACGTAAACGACTTTGAACGTAAGTTATACGTTTTAAGAAGATATATCAATAAAACCATCACCGAAACCATCTCAGGTGCCGGTGAGCATTTTTATTTTACTTCGTTCTCCTGCAAAACTATTATTTACAAAGGTCAGCTAACTACTTACCAACTGCGTAAATATTTTGCAGACCTTAGGGATCCGCGCATTGCGTCTGGCCTGGCCATGATCCACTCGCGTTTCTCAACCAATACCTTCCCGTCATGGAAGCTGGCCCAGCCATTCAGGTTGATCGCGCATAACGGTGAAATCAATACCTTAACAGGTAACCTGAACTGGTTCTATTCAGGCTTAAAGTCATACGTTTCTACATATTTCACAGGTGAAGAGATGGAAATGTTATTGCCGGTGATCGACAATAACCAGTCAGATTCAGCTTGTTTAGATAATATAATTGAAGTTTTACTTCATACCGGCCGCTCGTTACCGCACGTAATGATGATGCTGATCCCTGAAGCATGGGATGGCAACGAGCAGATGGATCCGATCAAAAAAGCATTCTACGAATACCATGCTACTTTGATGGAGCCTTGGGATGGCCCGGCAGCTATTACTTTTACTGATGGTAAGCTGATTGGTGCTTTGCTGGATAGAAATGGTTTGCGTCCGTTACGTTTTGTGATCACTAGTGACGGTCGTGTTATCGCTGCATCAGAAGCAGGTGTATTGACTATCGATGACAAAACCGTTTTACGTAAAGGTCGTTTGCAACCGGGTAAAATGTTGTTGATCGATACTGACAAAGGTAAGATCATTACTGATGAAGAAATAAAGAAACAAATAGCCTCCCGCCAGCCTTACGGCCAATGGTTGGAGAACTACAAAATACGCATGGAAGACCTGGCTGAGCCTCGTTTGGCTTTCGCACCCTTGTCTCCAGGCGCTGTATTCCGTTATCAGCAGGTGTTTGGCTACAGCCGCGAGGACATCGAAACCATCATCAAGCCAATGGCCGTTGATGGTAAAGAGCCCGTGGGTTCAATGGGTACTGACGTGCCTTTGGCTATATTATCAGATAAGCCGCAGCATTTATCAAGCTATTTCAAGCAATTCTTTGCGCAGGTAACCAACCCGCCGATCGACCCGATTCGCGAACGTTTGGTGATGAGTTTGGCAACCTTTATAGGCAACAACGGTAATCTACTGGATGAAGATAAAATGCACTGCCATTGCGTGGCTCTGAAACATCCAATCCTGGTTGACCATGATTTGGAGAAATTAAGAAGTATCGATACCGGAATGTTCCACGCTAAAACGCTGCAATGCTATTTTGTGGCTGATGGTATGCCTGGTTCACTGGAAAAAGGTATAGCAAGACTTTGCCGCTATGCGGAAGACGCAGTTGACGAAGGTTTTGAAGTGTTAATTCTTTCTGATCGCGCTATCGACTCAGAGCATGCGCCGATACCGTCATTATTGGCTGTATCAGCTGTCCACCACCATTTGGTGCGTAAAGGTTTACGTGGTGCTGTTGGTTTGGTGGTTGAGGCTGGTGATGCATGGGAAGTACACCACTTTGCTACTTTGCTGGCTTTTGGTGCTACTGCCATTAACCCATACCTTGCGCTTTCCACCATCGAGACCATTAAAAATAATGGTAGCCTGGAAACCAGCCTGGATAGCAAGACACTGACTAAGAACTATGTAAAAGCCATCTGTGACGGTTTATTAAAGATATTCTCTAAAATGGGTATCTCAACGCTGCAGTCATATCATGGGTCGCAGATATTCGAGATACTGGGTATCAACAAACAAGTTGTTGATCGTTATTTTGCAGGTGGTGTAACCCGTATAGGCGGTTTAGGTCTTGACGAAATAGCACGGGAATCATTGTGCAAGCATAAGATCGGTTTCGGCAGCAGCAAAAATGAGAACTTATTATTGCCTGAAGGTGGTATTTACCAATGGAAACGCCGCGGCGAACAGCACCTGTTTAACCCGCAAACGGTTCACCTGCTGCAGCATGCAACCCG
>JAFAKI010000414.1 GCA_019235595.1 Mucilaginibacter sp.
GGTTATAAACAATCCGATTATGACTTCAAGGATTCTGACTTCTGGCATTATATTCTTTTAAAACCAGGTACTGACTATAAAGCCTTTAATGCAAAATTGGATGCATTCAGTCAACGGCATTTCCAGGGTAATAAGATATCGGGAAGCGTAGAGAAATTTTACTTGCAACCATTGTTAAGAGCACACCTCTATACTGATACCGAATATGAAATAGGGAATACCGGAAGCTCCAATGTGGTTTGGGGGCTATTAATTATAGCTTTGTTTATTATCGGTATCGCCTGGGTAAATTATATCAACCTATCAACCGCCCGCTCGGCTGAAAGAGCAAAAGAAGTGGGTGTACGGAAGGTTGCCGGTGCTACACAAGGCCAACTAATCAGGCAATTTTTAACGGAATCTTTCCTTATCAACCTGATTGCTTTGGGCGTGGCACTGGCAATGGTTTATCTGGCACAGGGCATTTTCAATAATTTGGTGCAGCATCAATTGTCTATAGCCTACCTGTTTAAAAAGGGACTTGGCGGACATGTAATTAGCATCGGGTTAATCCTAACGGTATTGATTGGGGTTTTCATATCCGGTTTTTACCCAGCCTTTATTCTGTCGGCATTCAAACCAATTTTAGTTTTAAAAGGTAAATTCAGCAATACAGGAAAAGGTACCCTTTTGCGTAAGATACTGGTAGTTGGGCAGTTTTCAATTACAGTTATCCTGATTGCCGGTTCATTTGTGGTATATAAACAAATAAAGTACATGAACCAGCAAAAGTTGGGCATAAACATCGACCAGGTGATGGTTGTTAACGGACCGATATTTGTACAAACTGATACCAGTTTTGTCACCCGAACAAACTCGCTTGTAGCGGAGTTAGATCAAATACCTGGTGTTAAAAATGCAGCTACATCATTCTGGGTTCCTGGTGATGAAATGGGCAGAAACTTTGATGTAAGATCTGCCACAGGTGATCCCAATACACACTTCACCGTGCGTTTTGACGGTATAAGCCGCGATTATTTAAAAACGTACAATATGCAACTCCTTGCAGGAAGAAGCTTTGTTTCGACTGACTACAACTCCAGCTTTGACAAATTGCACAATGTGATTTTAAATTACAATGCAATTAAAACACTGGGTTTTGCCTCGCCGGAAGCGGCAATTGGACGTTCAGTTTTTAATGGAGGTAAAAAGTGGGATATAGTTGGTGTGGTAGCAGATTATCATCAGAAGTCATTACGTTATTCCATCGAGCCTACTATACTTGAACCGGCTGTAAATATTCAGGGCCAGATATCGGTAAAAATAAGTCCCAAAAACATAGAACAAACTGTAGCAGCAGTCAAAGCAAAATACACTAGTTTTTTCCCCGGGAATATCTTCGACTATCATTTTCTTGATGAAAGCTTTAATGAGCAATATAAAAATGATGAACTGTTTGGCAAGGCTTTCGGGATATTCGGCGGCTTTGCAATTCTGATCGCTTGTCTGGGCTTATCGGGATTGTCATTATTTGCAACTCTTCAGCGAACTAAGGAAATAGGCGTACGCAAAGTTTTAGGAGCCTCTATTTCGAATATTGTGCTATTGCTTTCAAAGGATTTTATCAAACTGGTGGTTATCGCCATTCTGATTGCTGTACCTATAGCATGGCATATATTGCACCATTGGCTGCAGGATTTCGCCTATCATATAACGATCAGCTGGTGGATATTTGCCCTGGCCGGTGTACTTGCTGTTATTATTGCATTGGCTACAATCAGCTTCCAATCGATAAAAGCCGCTGCGGCCAACCCGGTAAAGAGCCTTCGCTCGGAATAAGCTTACACTTGCGCCGAAGCTTCGGGGTAGGAGAACGGCCCTTGAAGAGAGTTTGCGTCGGAGTTATTGATAAAATAGTAAAAAAGCACTGCAACCTATAAACGACAAGTAGCGTCTGATAGATAACCATTTATCGAAAAGATCATGATCAAGAACTATGTCAAAACGGCTTTCCGCAATCTTTTAAAGAACACGGGTTTTACTGCTATCAATATTTTAGGTTTGGCATTAGGCCTGGCTACTTGTTTGCTTATCGTATTTTATGTATTCGATGAATTAAGCTATGACAAGTACGATGTAAACGCCGACCATATTTATCGTCTCAACACTGAGTTAAAGTTCGGAGGTAATGAGGGTTCGTCAGCGGACACTCCTTCACCCACGGCAGCAGCTCTAAAGGCTGATTTTCCGGAAGTTGAACAGGTGGTTAGATTCAGGGTACAGGGCGGTAATCAGGTTAAAAAAGGTTCGCAGAACATCCCGGAATATGCGATGGTATTTGCTGACCCAACCATATTCGACATGTTTACATTGCCGATGATCGACGGCGACCCAAAGACGGCATTGAAGGACCCTCATACGGTGGTTATCACCGAAAAAATGGCGGAGAAGTATTTTAATACTCCTAACGCAGTAGGCAAAGTACTCACCTTTAATGATACCTCATTATATAAGGTGACGGGTGTAATAAAAAATGTCCCTTCACAATCCCATTTCCATTTTGATTTTTTTATATCGATGCCTACGCTGGCTGAGAGCAGGGACAACGCCTGGTTTAGTAATAATTTCAAGACTTATTTCTTGCTTAGGCCTGGTGCCGACATTAGTGCGTTTAAAGCCAAACTTCCGCAATTTATGCGCCGACATGCCGGGCCTCAATTGCTTGAAGTATTGCACCTGACCTTTGATAAGTTTGAACAAAGCGGAAATTATTACCGATTTGGTCTCATCCCGCTGACCAAAATACATTTGCAATCCAATTCGCGTGATGAATTCGAAGCTAATGGCACTATTCAGACAGTATACATATTTTCTGCTATTGCTGTGCTGATCTTACTGATAGCTTGTGTTAACTTCATGAATCTTTCAACAGCCCGTTCGTCCAATCGTGCCAAAGAAGTAGGAGTAAGGAAAGTTTTGGGCTCGGCACGTAAATATCTTATCGCCCAATTTCTAACCGAATCGATCATCGTAACACTAGCAGGGGCTGTAATAGCAGTGTTTACTGCCTGGGCAATGTTACCTTTATTTAATAATCTTTCCGGGAAAGAACTGGCTATAACTTCGCAGATCATTTTTTGGCTGCTGCCGTTGTTAGTTCTTTTTATTCTGGTTGTAGGCTGCCTTGCGGGTTCATACCCAGCTTTATACCTTTCCAGTTTTCAGCCAATAGAAGTGCTTAAGGGTAAACTTGCTGCTGGCTTCAAGGGTAGTGCATTGCGTAACGTGCTGGTAGTGGGGCAGTTCGTTATTTCGATTGGTTTGATCATCGGTACGCTGGTTATTTACAATCAACTAAAATATATCGAAAACAAAGACGTGGGCTTTGACCGTGAGCACGTAATGTTGGTTTGGGATACCTGGACACTGGGCGATAAAGCTAAAACTTTTAAACAGGAGGTTAAACAATTAGCTGGCGTGCAAAGTGTAAGCCTGTCTGGGTATTTACCTACAAGTAACATCGAAAATAATTCTTCAGTGTCTAAGGACCCTGTGATGGATCAAAAACGTGCCATACTCACTTCATTCTGGTTTGTTGACGAAGATTATATACCAACAATGGGCATGAAGGTGATTGCCGGGCGAAATTTTTCAAAACAAATGGCGACCGATTCAACTGCGATGATTATCAATGAGGCGGCCGCTAAATTGTTGGCTTTTTCAAACCCGTTGGACCAGAAGCTGTATCTGCCACAGGATAATATGGCTAAAGTGATGAAGCCTTACCATATAGTTGGTGTTGTGAAGGATTTCAATTTTAAATCGCTGCGTGAAAATGTAACGCCCATAATTCTTTTTAACGGGGACGATAGGGGCGCATTAAACATTCGCATAAAATCTGCTGATATAAAGGCTCTGGAAGAACAAATAAAAGCCAAATGGATGGCGATTTCACCAAATCATGCATTCAACTATGCATTTATGGACGCCGAATTTGATAAACTATACCGCGCCGAAAAACGCACAGGACAGATTGCGATTTCATTTACTTCGCTTGCTATCATCATTGCCTGCCTTGGCCTGTTTGGCCTGGCCGCTTATGCTGCCGAACAACGCACAA
>JAFAKI010000098.1 GCA_019235595.1 Mucilaginibacter sp.
AAAAAATAAACGAGGCGATAGAATGGGTTCCAAACGTGGCTACCGGTTTACGCTCCGCCATCATAATCGGCAACAGGTCTTCGAACCCGGAACTATAATTATAGACAAGAAAATTGCCGATTGTTAAATTACCAATTATTATCGCAGCTCCCAGTAGGATAATAAGCCAGGTTACTGTCAGCTGCACACTATATATATGACGAAATTGACTTATTTGAGTGTAATCAAGCAAAAAAAGTAAACTCAACAAGAAAAAATTGGGATATACACCAAAAGAGTATTCTTTGAACCAAAATGATGCAGCGATGGTAAATACAACCAATGAAACATTTATAGTTAAGAAGAATATTAGATTTCGCGGCGTTACTTTAACAAAGGGAAGGTATGCAATCAGGGCCAAAAAATACATCATGAAATAACGGGATTGCAGCAGTGTCCCATCCCGGGAAATCGGGAAAAAAAACCCAACAAATAACAGGGCATATACTATAAAATGCTTCCTATTAAATTTGGTTGTTACACTTAAATCGGCAACGTTATCCATTGATACCTGATTGGTGCTGATTCGTATTATTAAATTTAAAAAATTGCAATCAAAATCCTATTTGCAAGTGCTTAGCCGTGATTTTCTACTGAAACCAGCATAAGAATATCTTTTAAGAAAGGCTGGCATTGCGATTTCTTTTGATAAATTGTAATACCATCTTTTTATTTAAAATAGCAAACATCGCTATAAATATCATTAACCCAGCAGCAATTTTTAGAGACAACGTAATGAACGATTTTGGCACAATTGAATATTTGTAATAGACGAACATTACAACAACACAAATGATAATCTTCAGGATATCTAACCAGGGAATAGGTGTTTCTATCAGTCTGTTCACCACAATATAAGTTAGCGCAATCGCTATTATACTCACTACTAAATTTGCATAAGCAGATGCCATATACCCATATCTCGGCACAAAAACGATGTTCAAAACAGTATCAACTATCACTACTACGAATAGGATAAGGGTTTGAAATTTTGTCTCCTTCTTTAAATAAAAAATGGTATCCAGGTAAAATCCTTTGATACCTAATATAAAAGCTGCCAATGCCGATACCGGAATGAGCATAGGATCTATTTGCTTAAAATTCTTGCCTAATAGTAACGTGATTATTTCGTTATAATTCCCCCAAAAAATCATAACCATGGGTAACGCTATCAGGAAAAGCATTTGGACAGATTTGTTCATATGAGACTTAAATACACTGTCCTCGCCATTTTCGGTATACAATTTCATAGCGATGGGCAAAGATGATGTAGCAGCAATCCCAATAAATACCCCAATGGTTTGCTGCGTAAAATCGTATCCGAGGGTGAATAAACCAGTCTCTGCAACTCCTCTGAAATACCCTATCATAAACCGGCTCGAGTAGGACACCAAAAAACTTAATCCCGCCGATGCCGTTATTGGCAGGCTGTAAAAAACCATCTTCTTAAGAAGCTCACGATCAAACTCAGAACGGATATTTTCTTTACTAAACTGAATGTTAAAATATGCGTAAACTACAGAAAACACAAACCCTAACGCCACACCGATAAATAACCCAATATACGTATATCCCAGGTAAATCATCAGCATGCTGGCCCCCACGCCTATTACTGCTTTAATCAGGTTAGCATTAGAAAAAATGCGCGGCCTTAACTCAGTTACAAAAATTTGAGTAAATAAATTGAAGGTGAAATTTAGAAATAGCATCAGGCCAATTATTAAGATCAGCCATTTATCTATAAGTGTTTGGAAAAAAAGTTCGCTTAATAAAAAACATACCAGCGTTATGGCGGCTATGGTAATAGTAAAATAATTGACTACATGCTTAACAAAAATCAGATACCCTTTTTGCTGATCCGCCGCAATTGCCTCGGGATAGAACCGAATCAATCCATACCTAAACCATTCGCAAAAAACAATATTCAGAACACCTGCAACACTAATTACCAAAGAATACCGCCCATAATCTATGGGTAACAGCATTTTGGAATAATACAATATTGCAATAAATGATATGATCCCGGAGAGGCCTTTACTGAATAAGTATATTAAGGTATGTTTGAAAAAGGTACTCAAATTAACTAGGTATTTATATTTCGATTGCTTGTTTTGCCATAATAATCATAAAATGTTTTCCCGAAATACCGGTGATGCACAAAACATGACTTACGAAATCAACTCTACATGTTCCTTATACCAATTCACGCTAATTTTAAGCCCATTTGATACCGAGAACTCAGGCTTGTAATCAATTAGCCGCGATGCCTTACTAATATCAGCCAGGCTATGCTTCACATCGCCCCTGCGTTCGTTCTGATAATCTGGCCTTATTTTTACCTGGACGATATCGCATATATTATCCCATAATTCATTTAATGTAGTACGCTCGCCAAATGCAATGTTGATCACTTCACTGCTATTGAGTTCAGTTGCAAGCATCGCCTTTATATTTGCCTGGACAGCATTTTCAATAAATGTGAAATCCCGGCTTGTCTCCCCGTCCCCGTTAATCATAGGCGCCTGGTTTTTGAGTGCCTTTTCGATAAATATCGGTATAACAGCTGCATACTGTCCCTTCGGATTTTGCTTTGGGCCAAAGACATTAAAATAACGCAGGCCGATTGTTTTCAGACCATATACTTTGTTAAAAACGTCTGCATATAGCTCGTTAACTAATTTAGTTACCGCATATGGGGAAAGCGGTGCCCCTTCATTCCCTTCTACCTTTGGCAATATCGGGTTATCTCCGTAAGTAGATGAAGACGCAGCATAAACCATCCGTTTGATGTGTGGCGCGTCCTTTACCGCCAGTAGTATATTCAGGAAACCCGATATATTAACTTCATTTGTGGTGATTGGGTCGGCAATTGACCTGGGAACAGAGCCTAATGCAGCTTGATGACTTACATAGTCTATATCTGCTAATGCCGCTTTACAGGTTTCGAGTTCCCTGATATCACCATGAATAAATTCAAAGTTTGGAAGCCCTACATACGGTTCAATATTTTTGTAAAAGCCGGTGGAAAGGTTGTCCAACACCCGTACCTTTTTTGCACCATACTTTATCAAATACTCTGTCAGGTTCGATCCGATAAACCCTGCGCCTCCGGTAATTAAAAATGATTTATCACCCAGAGACCCGGCATGATATGCCTTTTCGTACATATTATTATAGTCTTGCATCTACAATATCCTTATCAAAAAACCCCTTTACATCATAAACAACACCATTCGCAGTTTTAATTCCCGATATATCCAAGCCTTTAAATTCTGCGTGACTTACAGCCAAAATAATCCCGTCGTATTTACTTTGTTTAACAACTTCCAGGTCATTTAGTGTGCTGAAGCCATACTCATGTAAAACCTCATTAGGCTTCGCCCATGGGTCATATACAGATATATTGGTGTTATATGTTTTTAGTTCATTAACAATGTCAATGACCCGCGTATTCCTAACATCCGGGCAATTTTCCTTGAACGTGAAACCAAGTATGAGAATATTGGCGTTTTTTACCCGGATATCTTTGTTAATCATTAACCTAACTATCTCCTGGGCTATATAGATCCCCATTTCATCATTTAACCTTCTTCCGGCTAATATAATTTCCGGGTGATAGCCTAATTCCTGCGCTTTTTGAGCCAGGTAATAGGGATCTACGCCTATACAATGTCCACCCACCAGTCCAGGTTTAAATTTAAGGAAGTTCCATTTGGTGGCTGCTGCCTCCAAAACTTCATTCGTATCAATACCCAGCTTGTTAAATATCTTGCTTAACTCATTCACGAAGGCGATGTTAATATCGCGCTGTGAATTCTCAATTACTTTGGCTGCTTCTGCCACTTTTATACTACTTGCCTTGTAAGTGCCGGCGGTTATAACAGAATTATATACTTTGTCGATATAGGTGGCGGCATCGGCAGTTGAGCCTGATGTTACCTTTAGTATTTTAGCAACCGTGTGCTCCTTATCACCCGGATTAATGCGTTCAGGCGAATATCCGGCGTAAAAATCTTTATTGTAGGTCAACCCGCTAAACTTTTCCAGCAACGGCACACACTCATCTTCCGTAACTCCCGGATACACAGTTGATTCATAAACGACCACATCACCCGTTTTAAGTACTTTACCCACCGTTTCACTAGCTTTATACAGCGGCAACAAATCGGGGCGATTATTTTTATCAACGGGTGTCGGTACAGTAACGATAAAAAAGTTGCAATCTTTCAGGTGTTCCAAATCAGAGCTGCAGAATAACCCTGCTGAAGCATTGTTAATTCTGTTAACCTGTTTTAAGAGGTCTGATTCTACCTCCAGGGTACGATCATAGTTGTTGTTTAGTTCTGTAATTCTGCTTTCGCTGATATCAAACCCAACAACTTTGTACTTTTTTGCAAACTCTACTGCAAGCGGCAGTCCTACATATCCCAATCCAATAACGGCAATTCTAATGTCTGTGGGCTCCTTAAAAAAATTCTTGCGCAAATCTGTGCTGTGCTGCTCTAAAGACATAGTAATATATTAAAGAATTTATTAGTTGTTAGTTTGTACATTTTATTCCCCACTCTATCAATTCGCTCATTATGTAAACATCTATTCCGTAAAATCAGTGAAGATCATATTCAGCTTTTATCTATTGGCGACATAATCCCACGATAGTACTTCGCGATGGCAAGGGCAATCATAACTAATATACCGCCGAGAACCCCGCCAAGAACCAATCCCTTTATTTTACCAGTTTTTTCCACTTCAAGGGGTAAGATGGGTGCATCAATTATCTGTATCAATGGGGTTTCCTTTCTTAAAGCGACCTTTGCCAATTCAAGGTTTTTTACCAATTCAGTCAACATGGCTGTATTAGCCTGCACATCAACCTGGCGGCGTTGAGAAGGCACTCTTAGTATCTGCAATGCAGGGTTGGCGTTAGGATGTGCATCAGCCGTTGAAGCAACCCCGGTTATCGCTGAATTTAACTGGCTTCTTACCGAATCCGTAAGGTGTTGAAGTATGGTTACGTTTTGAGTCGATCGTTTGGTCTTGGTGGCGATGTAAAAATCCGACACGGTTTTTACAAGAGCTTCTGCAAAATATTTTGAAAACAACTCATTTTTTGAATCCACCTCCACATTGATAATACTTAATTTTTTATCCGACTTATCAACTGTCAAATTCTTTTTAACTATATCCCGATAAAAAACCCCAAGAACGCTATCCTGGTGCAAGGTGAATTTAGAACGATCAGCGTCCGGCAAAAAATCAACTTTGCTCAATACCGGGTCGTTCTTCCATTCATTTGGCAGGTTGTTAAAATTAATATATAAATGCGCAAGCGTTTCTTTTTTCCCGTCTACATCTACTGAGGTGAGTAGTGTATTTTCTATCATTGAGCGGGACTTTAGCAATTCCATTAAATTATCACCGGTAAATGCTCCGCCTGCGCCTGTTCCCAAATCTATACCAAACTGGCTTGCCAAACCTGCCGCGGCACCCAGACCCGAAACTGAGGATGAGTTTTCATCCTGTAAGGCAAAGCTCAATTTTGCCTGGTAGAGAGGCTTTTTAAAAAATGATATAGACAAGCCCAGGATAGCCCCTATTATACCGGCAAGCAGAATAATCTTCCACCTGGCCCATAAATACATTCTTAGCTCCCGAAATCCGAGTATTAAATCTTTTAATGATAATTCGTCGGAGCTCTGGCTATTTATCTCGTTTTTAATTGGAGCCATTAATCTCTAAAATCAATAGTTATCTTATTTCTTCAACAAAGTAACAATTCCCAATATTACCGCACCAAGCGAGGCCAACCCGGTTGTTATTCCGATAACTTCGGCTGTGTTTCCCTTAGGTTCAGGTTTTTTTGGAACATATATCTCACTTCCCGGCTTCACTTTTGGATGGCTATTAAAGAATAATATTTTCTTTGTTCCTTTTACTGTTCCATTTGGATAGACAACGTACGCACCGTGTCGTAACGCATTTGGTGAAAAACCACCTGCATTCAATACATAACTTCTGAAAGATTTTCCGCTTTGATAAACCACGGCGCTTGGATACAATACCTCGCCATTTACTCTTACTGTCTGCAATAATTTCGGCACTCTTAGCACATCGGCATCCTCCAGGATCAAATCTTCCGAGCCGCCTGGCTGCTTCATTATTTTTTGAAGATCTATCCCAATAAAATTATTTCTCGGTTGGTAAATGCTGTCTTTTTTGTTGCCAACAGGGCTATTATGGGGCGCCCCCGAAGCGGTGCTATTAGAATTGCTTACGGATAAATTGTAATCGTTTTGAAGCCTTTTAAAATTATCAAATCGTTCCTGATTCATTTCAGAAGTATCAATTTTTGTTTTATCAACTCCCAGCACTGCCGCATTATCTCTTCTTAAACTGCTTCCGCTTATGTCTGCAGATTTCGTTAGTCCTCCGGCCCTTTTTATGATGTCAGATATCCTTTCATTTTTACTTTGAATGGTATAATATCCCGGATATAAAACCTCTCCTTCTACTTTTACAACCTTCTGAATTTCATATCCAGGTAAACTGTATATTGATACTATATCAAAGGGCTGCAAGGTAAAATTGGCATCGTTCGTTTTCAAACCAGGGTCAACGTTAACGCTAAACACTTGCGCAACTTTGCTATTTGCCACCATTGGATTACTGTCAAACACCCTTCTCGATACTTCGATCCGCTTAACACTGGCGCCTTCCTTAAAACCACCCGCCTTTATAATCAGATCGGTTACTTTCATGCTGTCAGCAAATGCGAATTCTCCGGGATTTCGTACTTCGCCCTTGATATTGATCGTATACTTATTGCGCAAATCAAAAATCGAGGCGATAGTTACGCTATCTTCACGCTTTAATGCAATGTCAGCGGAAGGCTGATTCATCACATCCCCTACATTAAAGGACAGCTGCTGCGTCGTATTATCCGGGTTCAACCTAATGATGCTCCCGTGTCCGGTAAACGCATCTTCCTTTAAGCCCCCGGCATTTTTGATCAATTGAGATAGTGTCAAACCGTCTTTTAATTCAAATTCGCCTGGTCTGAAAACAGCGCCTGCTATTTTCACCCGATTTTCATACCGGTCTATAATTTTATCGACTGTATACTTGTCGCCGCGCGAAGGTGAGTAGGTATCATAGTCCTTCTCAAAAATATCGGTGATTCTGCGTTGCTGGTTGCTAACCTGATCGACGGTAATCCGTTGCGTGTACGCCTCGTCAGTAAAACCACCTGCAAAGCTCAAGATATCCCGTAATTTTTCACCCGGCAGCGCTTCAAATAAAGCAGGGATTTTTATTTCTCCTTTTAATTGAACTCGAACCTTGTATGCTGGCACCCGGATTACATCCTGATCTCTTAAAGAGATATTATCCTTCTGGCTCCCTCTTACTAAAAAATCATATAGATCGACATGCCTGATCACTTTATTATCCCGAATCACTTCGATCTGCCTGAATGAGCCGATATCATTGGGCCCACCAGCAGCATACAGTGCATTGAATACCGTTGCCAAAGAAGGCAGGGTATAAGTTCCGGGTTTTACTAATTGCCCTTGCAAGATCACATTAATGCTGCGGATATTACCCAGGGTTACCTTTACATTAGTGCCCTTACCTATCGCATAATTATTTGCGGCTAATTTGCTTCTTATAATAGCTGTTGCTTCTTCTATGGTCTTCCCGCCTACATTTAACACGCCGATACCGGGAATATTAATATTACCTTCGGGAGATACGTCAAGACTCCAATCGACAGTCGAATTCCCATAAACATTTATTCTAAGCTGGTCGTCAGGGCCTAAAATATAATTTACTGGTGTAGCTAGCTTTAAATTAGGCTGAAAGGTATTTGTGTTGCTGTTTCTGAAAAGATCTGCTCCAAATATTTTAGGCTTCAGCTCATTAAACAAATTGAATTGATTGCCCCTGGAGTTGTTAGTCGTATCAGCTGTATAATTTAGTCTCCTCGCCCCCTGTCGGGTAGTGTCACTCCCGTTTGCTGCGCTGCCGTTTCCAATAGCGCCGCCCTTCTTGCGAATATCATTTACCCGCGACTGCAGTTTTTGTATCTGAGCATCCGACATGCCCCTGGCCTGTGCCAGTTGTATTAATTGGGCATCGTTTAAACCCATCTGCTGGACTTTTTGCATCAATTGCAATACCTGCGCATCCGATAAATCGTCAACATTTATGCCGGATAAATTTTGAGGAATTGATTGTGCTGATACGGGACTGTAAGCTAAAAGGAATAAAAAAGCAACAAATATGGTTAGGCAGATTTTTAAATTATTCATTCTTTTTCGATAATCATAGGGGTAAAAACGCCAAAATCACTATTTGGTTTTTCCGTGCAATAATAAGCAAATAAAAAAGATTGACCGATATAAGTTTCACTTTGCCTATTTATCAGTGCAAAAGTAACTAATATCGAAATAGTAACAAAAACCATATAAAATAGCAAAGCCTTCCGTTTTCACAGAAGGCTTTACCAAATTTATGAAATTGAATTACGCTTCAACTTCTTCGGTCTTTGAAGCCATCAGGCGATCAAATTCCTCTTGCGAGCCTACGCGGATATTTTCGTACACACGTAAACCTGTTCCTGACGGGATCAAGTGACCTACGATCACATTTTCCTTCAAGCCAAGCATAAGGTCTTTCTTACCCGCAATAGCAGCTTCATTCAGTACTTTGGTTGTTTCCTGGAATGATGCGGCAGAGATAAATGATTTAGTACCCAATGATGCCCTGGTGATACCTTGCAGCAGCGGACTTGATGTTGCCGGAATTGCGTCTCTCACTTCAACCAGCTTCATGTCTTTACGTTTCAGGATAGAGTTCTCATCTCTGAGTCTTCTGACTGATACGATCTGACCAGCTTTTAACGAAGTAGAATCACCTGGTTCAACAACTACTTTCTTGTCATATATCTCGTCGTTCTCCATCATGAAGTCCCAACCGTCAACAGCTTCTTTTTCAAGGAAGCGGGTGTCGCCGGCATCCTCGATCTGCACTTTCTGCATCATCTGGTGAACGATAACCTCAAAGTGTTTATCGTTGATCTTCACACCCTGCAGACGGTAAACTTCCTGTATACCATTTACCAGGTATTCCTGTACTGCAGCCGGGCCTTTGATAGCCAGGATATCAGCAGGTGATATTGAACCGTCAGACAACGGCATACCAGCTTTCACGAAGTCATTATCCTGTACAAGGATGTGTTTTGACAGTGGAACCAGGTATTTCTTGATCTGACCATCTTTTGATTCGATAGTGATCTCGCGGTTACCACGTTTAACACCGCCTAAGCTTACAACACCGTCAATTTCGGTTACTACAGCCGGGTTAGATGGGTTACGAGCCTCAAACAACTCAGTTACACGTGGCAGACCACCAGTGATGTCTCGTGTTTTACCAGTTGAACGAGGGATCTTAGCGATAACCTGTCCGGTCTGGATTTTATCACCTTCATCAACAGCAATGTGAGCGCCTACCGGGATGTTGTATCCTTTTATCAGGTTACCTTTATTGTCGGTGATCTGGATAGCAGGGTTCTTGGTTTTATCACGAGTATCAATAATCACTTTTTCGCGGTGACCAGTTTGTTCGTCTGATTCTTCGCGGAAAGTGATACCTTCCAATACAGCATCAAACTTAGCAACACCGGCGAATTCAGAGATAATTACCGCGTTGTATGGATCCCATGAACAGATACGGTCGCCTTTGGATATCTTGCTGCCATCTTTCGCATACAGGTATGAACCGTATGGAATGTTGTTGGTCATGATCACTTTGTTGCTTCCTTGCTCAAGGATACGGAATTCACCCGAACGGCCCAATACCACGTCAACAGTACCTTCTTCAGTTTGGAAAGGTACGGTACGTACGTTTTCAAACTCGATAATACCTTCAAAACGTGCATTGATCTGTGATTCAGCAGCAATATTCGAAGCGGTACCACCCACGTGGAATGTACGAAGTGTTAACTGTGTACCAGGCTCACCAATAGACTGTGCAGCAATTACACCTACCGCCTCGCCCATCTGCACGCGTTTACCACTTGCAAGGTTACGGCCGTAGCACAAAGCACACACACCGCGCTTGCTTTCGCAAGTTAATACCGAACGGATTTCGATACCTTCCAATGGTGAGTTTTCTATATTCTTGGCAATTACCTCGTCTATATCCTGACCTGCCGAAACCAAAAGATCACCAGTGATTGGATCATGTACATCATGTAATGAAGTACGTCCCAAAATACGGTCATACAATGGTTCAACAATGTCTTCGTTATCTTTTAATGCAGTAGTAAATATACCTCTCAGCGTTCCGCAATCAACTTCGCCAACGATCATATCCTGTGCAACGTCATGTAAACGACGGGTCAGGTAACCGGCGTCAGCAGTTTTCAACGCGGTATCAGCCAAACCTTTACGGGCACCGTGGGTTGAAATGAAGTACTCCAATACCGACAAACCTTCTTTAAAGTTTGAAAGAATCGGGTTCTCGATAATTTCACCACCTGAGCCTGATTTTTGCGGTTTCGCCATCAGACCACGCATACCTGCAAGCTGACGGATCTGCTCTTTAGAACCACGGGCACCAGAATCTAGCATCATATACACAGAGTTGAAACCCTGGTTATCTGTCGACAATATCTCCATCACGTTTGCAGTCAAACGGTTGTTGATACGTGTCCAGATATCGATGATCTGGTTGTAACGCTCGTTGTTAGTAATGAAACCCATGTTATAGTTATTCATTACTTCTTCTACTTCTTTAGAAGCCTGATCGATCAGGGTAACTTTCTGAGCAGGGATGTTCAAGTCTTTCAGGTTGAACGACAAGCCACCGTTGAATGCCATCTGGAAACCTAATTCTTTAATGTCATCCAGGAACTGTGCAGCACGTGCCATACCTGTTACTTTCACTACATCACCGATGATATCGCGAAGTGACTTCTTGGTCAGCAATTCGTTGATATAACCTACTTCTGCCGGTACATGCTGATTAAATAACACACGGCCCACAGTAGTTTCAATCAGTTTATTTTTAATGCTGCCATCTTTTTCCTTCACATTGGTTTTAACCTTGATGAAGGCGTGCAGGTCAACTTTCTTCTCGTTGAAGGCAATGATTACCTCTTCAGCAGAGTAGAACGACAGACCTTCACCTTTTACCACACGTGTCGCATCAGTTTTACGGCCTTTGGTTATGTAATACAAACCAAGTACCATGTCCTGAGACGGTACGGTGATAGGTGTACCGTTGGCTGGGTTAAGAATATTATGCGAAGCAAGCATCAATATCTGGGCTTCCAGGATTGCTGCGTTACCAAGTGGTACGTGCACAGCCATCTGGTCACCGTCAAAGTCGGCGTTGAACGCGGTACAGGTTAATGGGTGTAGCTGGATAGCTTTACCTTCAACCAGTTTTGGCTGGAATGCCTGGATACCCAAACGGTGCAGCGTAGGCGCACGGTTTAGTAACACAGGGTGACCTTTCAGTACGTTTTCCAATATATCCCAAACCAATGGGTCTTTACGGTCAACAATCTTTTTAGCTGATTTTACTGTTTTTACCACACCTCTTTCGATCATCTTACGAATGATGAATGGTTTAAACAACTCGGCTGCCATATCTTTTGGTAAACCGCATTCGTGCAATTTCAGGTTTGGACCTACAACAATTACAGAACGGGCTGAGTAGTCAACACGTTTACCTAATAAGTTTTGACGGAAACGGCCTTGTTTGCCTTTCAGAATGTCTGAAAGTGATTTCAATGCGCGGTTACCTTCGGTTTTTACAGCGTTTACTTTACGTGAGTTGTCGAACAACGAATCCACAGCTTCCTGTAACATACGTTTTTCGTTACGTAAAATTACCTCCGGCGCTTTGATCTCGATCAAACGTTTTAAACGGTTGTTACGGATAATTACACGACGGTAAAGGTCATTCAAGTCCGACGTAGCAAAACGGCCACCTTCTAACGGCACCAACGGGCGCAGTTCGGGCGGTATAACCGGCACGATCTTAACGATCATCCACTCGGGGTTATTTTCGATCCTGGTTTTTGAACCGCGGAAAGATTCAACAACCTGCAAGCGTTTTAAAGCTTCGTTTTTTCGTTGCTGAGAAGTTTCGGTAGCGGCCTGGTGGCGCAGGCTGAATGACAACTCATCCAGGTCAATACGTTTTAGTAA
>JAFAKI010000121.1 GCA_019235595.1 Mucilaginibacter sp.
GAGTTCAACCTGCCCTTCTTTAACCGCAACCAGGGTGGTATTAAGCAAGCGCATCTGATGATAGATCAAGGCAAAGCACAATTGCAGGGCCAGCAGGACCAGGTGGATAACGATATATCAACCAACTATCTCATGGCTTCGCGATACGAAAAACTGAGCAACAGTTTCGACCCCAAATTTAAAGGGGACTTTACTCACCTGATACAGGAAGTCGTTAAAAACTACCAGGTCCGGAATATTGGGTTGATCGAATTCCTCTATTTCTACGACTCATACAAAGTAAACGCGGTACAATTAAATAACATTCAACTCAACAGGGTGAACGCACTCGAACAACTCAACTTCGTTACCGGAACTCCTTTTTATAATCAGCAATAACGGGCATAAAATGAAAAAACAACTTATCATAAAAACTCACATCCTTGTGTTACTAACAGGCTCACTGTTTAGCCTGGTTTCGTGCAAATCTAATAACGCTAATAGCGACGAACGTCCGCCTTATGTCGTTCCCGACTCGTTGATGCGGAAACTTGTAATAGACACGGCTAAAATATCGAACATTACCTATGCTGTTAAATTTAATGGCATAGTGGATTACAATACGGATAAAGTAGCAAACATTTTCCCTCTTGTGAGCGGGAACGTGCAGGACATACGCGTAATGCCGGGAGATTATGTACATGCCGGACAAATATTAGGAATGGTTAAGAGCCCGGAAATAGCCAACTATAATTCTGCATTGGTTACGGCCGAAAGTAATGTGCGCTTAAATCAAAAGTTGCTTGAGCAACAAAGGGAATTATTTAAGAGTGGCCTGGCCTCCCAGATCGATATTACTAATGCTGAAGTAAACTACGAACAGGCGCTTGCTTCGAAAGTCGCCGCTGAAAAGATACTTAGCATCAACGGTAACAATAAGAACGGTGAGTTTTATATCAAATCCCCCGTAGATGGCTTCATTGTTCAGAAAAACGTAACCAACGGTATGTCGGTTAGGACGGATAATGGCGGCAATATGTTTACTATTTCTGATCTGAAAAATGTATGGGTGCAGGCCAATGTTTATGAAAGCAATATCGAAAGTGTACACGAAGGAGATTTGGTTGATGTCAGCACCATTTCATACCCCGACAGAATATTCAAAGGCAAGGTAGATAAGTTGATGAATGTGCTGGACCCTACAAGCAAGGTGATGAAGATGAGGGTGATACTTGACAATCCGGGTTACATATTAAAACCGCAGATGTTTGCCACCATCGCCCTTAACAACACTGTTAAAAACAAGGCCGTCGCCATCTCCAGTGGTGATCTGATTTTTGATCACAGCCAGTATTATGTCATTGTCGTAACAGGCAAAAAGGATGTGCAGATACGCCCGGTAGAAGTCCTGAGTATCAGTGGCAATAAAGCGTACATTAAAGCAGGCCTTTCTCAGGGCGACAGAATTATCGGCTCACAGGCCCTGCTTATCTATGGTTCATTAAATAGCTAATCACCCCTTAATATTTAAATAATGACCAGTTTTCTTAATGGAATTATCGGCTTTTCGCTGAAAAATAAATTCTTCATATTATTCGCTGCTTCAGTATTGGTGATATGGGGTGTGTATACTTTTATACAGATGCCTATTGAGGCTTTCCCTGATGTTACCAACACAGAAATAGACATTATAACCCAATGGCCCGGCCAAAGCGCCGAAGAGGTAGAAAAATTAGTTACTATACCCATTGAAATAGCTTTAAACCCAGTTCAAAAGAAAGTTAGTCTCCGCTCTACAACCATCTTCGGCTTAAGTTTTGTGAAGGTAATTTTTGACGATCATGTTCAGGATCAGGAAGCCAGACAACAGGTAATGTTCTTGCTGGGCAATGCTAATCTGCCTACTGGAATCACACCTGCCGTTCAACCACCTACCGGGCCGACGGGAGAGATTTTCAGGTATACAATCAAAAGTTCGGTACGGGATGTAAGGGAGTTAAAAACCTTCCAGGATTGGGTAATTGACAGAAGACTAAGAGCCATACCCGGTGTCGGTGATATCAACAGCTTTGGCGGTAAATCAAAAACTTATGAGATAACCGTTAACCCCGGCAAGCTGGCCACTTTTGGCATTACACCTCTGGATGTTTATACGGCTGTCCAGAAGACGAACATCAATGTCGGCGGTGATATGATCGTTCAGAACGACCAGGCTTTTGCAGTACGTGGTATAGGTTTATTGAAGGACATTAACCAGATAAAAAATATCATTGTGACTCAAAACAATGGCGCTCCGGTGCTGATAAGTGATGTCGCCAATGTTTCTATTTCAAATGTACCAAGACTGGGTTGGATAGGCAGGAGCGACGCCATCATAGATAAAGACGGCAAAAGAACAGTTGTTGACGACCAGGACGCAGTGGAAGCCATCATTGTGATGCGGAAAGGTGAAAATCCCACTGAAGTGACCAATGCGGTTAAGGCAGAGCTCGACAAAATAAACAAAACCATATTGCCGCCCGACACCAAAATCGTTCCTTATTATGATCGTACCGACCTGATCAGTTACGCCACCCATACCGTGCTCCATAACCTGGTTGAAGGTATTTTGCTGGTAGTAATACTTATCTCGCTCTTTTTATTCAACTGGCGTGCAACCGTAATCGTGGCGACCATTATTCCGATGTCGATGCTGTTTGCATTTATCTGTCTGCATCTAATGGGAATGTCGGCGAATCTACTCTCATTGGGAGCGGTCGACTTTGGGATAATCCTCGATGGTACCATCGTAATGGTAGAAGGCATGTTCGTAGTGCTGGATCACCGGGCACATGAAATTGGAATGGAGGAATTCAATAAGAGCGATAAATTTAGCCTGATCAAAGAAACAGGTGCACAAATTGCTAAAAGACCGTTCTATTTGAACGTGATCATCATCACTGCTCTGCTACCTATCTTCTCATTCCAGAAGGTGGAAGGTAAAATGTTTTCGCCTTTAGCTTATACGCTTGGTTTTGCCCTGGTGGGATCGCTGATTACCACATTGACCCTGGTGCCAGTGCTGATATCAATGTTGCTGAATAAGAACGTAAAAGAAAAACACAATCCAATTGTACATACTATAAGACGATTCCTGCTTGGCGGGTTTGTGCGCGCCTTTAAGATGAAGGAGGTTGTCGTGGGATGCGCGTTTGTTGCGATGGTTGTAGGGATATACGCATTTAAATTCTTAGGTAGTGAATTTTTGCCGCAGTTGGATGAAGGGGCGATATGGCTGCGCGTACAACTACCTTATAGCGCATCGCTTGACCGGTCTGTAAAAACATCCAAGCAGGTACGGGACATTTTGATGACTTTTCCTCAGGTGCAATATGCAGTTTCTCAAACCGGCAGGCCTGATGACGGTACTGATGTGACGGGCTTTTATAATAACGAGTTCGACATTCTCATGTATCCGGAGGATGACTGGAAACCTAAGATAAGTAAAGAAGAACTTATCAATCAGATGAATGCAAGGCTGTCTCAAATACCTGGTGTGAATCTTAATTTCTCTCAGCCGATCAGTGATAACGTCGAGGAGGCGGTATCGGGTGTTAAAGGCTCAATAGTAGTTAAAGTTTATGGCGATTCATTGAACTACACCGAAGGGAAAATTGAAGATGTATACAAAATATTAAAAGGTGTAAGGGGCATTGAGGATTTGGGCATTATGAAAAGTACCGGTTTACCGGAATTGGACATAACGCTCGATCAGCAAAAAATGGCTCAATACAATGTCGCCACAGCTGATGCTAATACCGTAATCTCTATGGCTATTGGCGGTCAGGCTGCTTCAACATTGTACGAAGGGGTGAGGACATTTGATATCAGGATACGCTTCCCTGAAACATTTAGGAAGACTCCTGAAGATATAGGCAACTTGTTGGTACCTACACAAAATGGCACCAAAGTACCGATTAAAGAACTAGCAACCATTACGCAAAAAACGGGGCCATGTTTGATTTTTAGGGACGAAAATGAACGTTTTGCAACCCTTAAATTCTCTGTAAGGGGACGTGATATGGGTAGCACCATTGCCGATGCCCAGCAGCAGGTAAATGCAAAGATTCATTTGAAAAGGGGCTATCACATGGCATGGCAGGGTGATTTTGAAAACCTGGAGCGTGCCCAGAAGAAACTGAAAATCGTAGTGCCCATTAGTTTGCTGCTCATTTTCATGTTGTTGTTTAGCTTATTTAGAAATTTCAAAGACTCGTTCCTTGTGTTTTTGAATGTGCCGTTTGCTCTTGTAGGAGGGATATTAGCGCTGCTGATAACGGGAACTGATTTCAGTATTTCTGCCGGGATTGGCTTTATTGCCCTGTTTGGTATTTGTATTCAAGACGGCATCATTCTGACTACCGTGTTCAAAGAAAATCTGGAGAAGTTTAAGGGCCAGCCCAAAGCGCTATACACTTCTATGGAACTGGGGGTTAATGCCAGGATACGACCTGTATTAATGACGGCTCTTATGGCAGCCATCGGTTTGACGCCTGCTGCACTTTCTCACGGTATAGGTTCGGAAAGCTCGAGACCATTAGCCCGTGTAGTGATAGGCGGTATCCTTTGTGCCATGATGTTCAGCCTTTGGGTATACCCATTAATTTTCGGCTGGGCTTATCGGAAAGAAGACGATACCACCCGATAACCAATACAAAGAAACTTGATACCCCTATGTGTTGAGGAAGCCGAAGGCAGTGCAGCATTATCGCTGCACCTGCCGCAGGCGGGACTTGAATTCATTCTTTCTAAGATTTTAACGCCGCCAGGGGTTAAGCGCCTGTGCTTAATCGGTTCAGACAGTAAGTATCCGCTCCGCGAGATCTCTTTCCAGCGCGAAAACTTATTCAGTACTATTTATAAAATTATACAGCCTCTCTTTAATCACCATATCACATATTTGAACCAGTCTCTCGTATTCGCCCTCAAGGACGATTCCATCATAAGTAAACTCGAGCCGGGAGCGGTTACCTTTGGGGGTTAATTCAAAAATCATTTTTGTCCCTGTCCAATCAAAGTTGTCTGTTTTGCGTAGGCTTTCGGTTACCAGCCAAACCACTTTTTTGTACGGTACCAATTCAACTACCCTGTTTTTTGAATAATGCGAATCGCCGCCTGTGGTAAATATAAACTCGTCGTTCAGTTTACTGCTTTCTCCATCAAACTCTTCCGGCCAGAATTTTGCGACATCGTACAGGATATGATCGAAAACCTCACCGGGCGATTTTGCAACCTCGATGGCTACTGTATAAAGCGCCTTTGTATGATTTTGCATTTTAATTGCTGTATCGATTTATTATATAAAATTGAATGAAATTCGAGCGTTCTTGACAATTTTAATGAGCATTAGAGTCGACACGCTCCCTAAATCCCCGTATACCACGACCATCCTGAATTAATGTCACCATTCGGGTCAACGAATTTATCGCTTACAACGATGCGTTGCAGGTATTTAACATTTTTGTAACCTATTTGAGTCTCGACCCGCAGACGTAACGGCGCACCATTACGGGCGGGAAGGTTTTCGCCATTCATGGTGTGAGCGAGGATAGTTTGAGGGTGAAACGCATCGAGCATATCAATGCTTTCGGCATACTTGTCAAAGCCGTACAGGCATACAAATTTCGCGGCAGGTAAAATGCCTGCATCTTTCAGCACAGCACCCAGTGGCACGCCGGTCCATTCTGCAATTGCACTCCATCCCTCTTCACAGGTATGCCGGGTTATCTGCGTGCGCGCGCCAATCCTTTTAAGGGCATCCAATGAATATTTACCAGGCTTCGCTACACAGCCTTCAACAGAAAGTGTCCAATCCTTAAAATTATTTCGCTGCAGTTCCTCATATTCTTTACTGTAGGCGTTCTTGCTTGCCGGGTTGGCCGGGTCGCCTATGTCAGTAACCGGAAAGGATGTTATATCACTTTTTTGATACTCCATTGCCAATGCCCGCTGCGACAGTAAGCCGCGTTGTGCCGCATAAGTAAGATCGTCGCCCATGCGAAGGATGCTGCCGTAGGTAGGTGGCGCCTTTTTTAAGCAGCCCGAAAGCAATAGCGCCCCTGCTGAAGTGAGCCCTGTGAAAATGGCTTTGCGCCTGTTCATAAGTCGTTTATTTCCCATGATTATTTGCCGAAAGTTATAGCCCAAAGCTTTCGTTTAAAGCCAGACCTTGCAACCATTACCAGATGTACGAGCAGGAACAGCACTAGCAAAACTGCTGAAAAGAAATGGATGGTACGCGCGGATTGATGGCCGAAGAATATTTTGAGCAGAAATGGATACGATGCGGTAATGGCAGGCGACATGGTGAAGCCTGTTAAAATAACCAGCGGGAACAGAAAAAAAATAACTAACAGATAGGTGATCTTTTGCGTTAGCCCGTATTTGCCTGAATAATGCGCTTGCTTACGGAAATGGCTTGCGAAATCCCGCCAAAGGAGCTTTAAATTAAACTCACCCCGCTGAAGCACCAGGTTATAGCGGAAATGTCCGGTAAAAAATCCCGCGATAAAATAGATGAAACCGGTAATGATCAGGAACCAGGCTGCTAAAAAATGAGTGCTGCGCCCCCAGCCATTCTCGTTAAAAATATCGTAAGTGCGGGCAGCACTTACCTGTGAGCCTGTTAAGTGCTTAAAGGGTATGCTTTTATCCCAGCCACCATGGTGGTAGTTACGGCTAATGGGCAGTTCGAAGAGCGCGGGGGTAAGGTCGTTGCCTGCCTTGCCCCAGTATAGCCGTGGGTGCGACATTAAAATAACAAAGCCACTAATTGTAAGCGCAAAAAAACTTAATGTGATAATAAAATGCGTGCTTTTAACCCAGCCCTTGTGATGGATGTTTCCTGTTTTTTGATTTTGCGATGCGCTCATTTTCAGGGAGGTATCAGTATTGCTAAATAAAGATAAAGCTATTTTGCGGAAACGCAAAGTAGCAGCTTTCTTCGTCTCTTACCATCATTGGTGTTGTCAGGAGACTATATACGTGTTAGACCATGAGAGCATTTAAAAAAGTAAAAGCTATTTTCTTTCGGATCGCTCAATTAAAAACTTTACAACTCCCACGATAAAACAGCCAGAGCAGCACCAAAAGCCCACCACATTGCCCGAACTAATACCTCAATGTATCAGGGTTCGGAATGAAATTCAAAAAGGCCTGGAATTTGGCATAATAGTTTTGTGTGTTTAGCCGGTAATAGAATGCCCCGCGTTTTGAACTAGCTTTATCTTTTTCAGTGAGCTTGATCAGCAAGCCGGTTGCCAGTACACGCTTGCTGAAATTCCGTTTGTCAATTGTGGTATTGTATACACTTTCATACAAGCTTTGCAGTTGCGGAAGTGTAAATTTATCGGGCAATAACTCAAACAAAATAGGGTGGAAGGCGGCTTTGTAGCGGATTCGTTTACGGGCCATTTCAACCATCTTATCGTGGTCAAATATTAGCTTTGGGAAACGTTTTAGCGGGAACCATTCAGCCCGGTAATCATTACTCAGCTGGGCTTCGTATTTATGAATATCAACCAATGCAAAATGGCAAACCGAAGCGGTTCTTTCCGTTGGGTCACGGTTGGGGTCGGCAAAAGTGTAGAGCTGTTCCAGGTAAACGCCCTCGATTCCCGTTAGTTCTTTCAAAATCCGGCTTGCTGCCTGATCTATACTTTCCGTTGCCTGAACAAATCCGCCCATCAGGCTCCAGTTACCTTTTTCCGGATTGAACCCACGCTTTATTAAGAGAATTTTTAGCTCATCACCGTCAAAACCAAATATGATGCAGTCAACTGCTAAAAGTAAGCGGGTTTGTTTAGAATATTTTTGCATTTGATAAGGTGCGTGCGTGATACAAATAGGTTGCTGTCATTTTTACCGGCAAAAAATTGGTTGAAAGTACAAAGTTAAAATCTGTGTTAAAATAGCGTAATCACAAATCTAAAATAAAATTAGTGTTTACCGTACGGTTGTATGGAGAAACCCGTCGACATTCGATATTGGTAATGATGAGTTGGCGAATGAAGAAGGCTACCGGGACAATAAGTACTACCCGGACAGCCAGGCGCCAACCCGTAATCAGAGTAACGATGTGGCCCTTTTCAGATATGCAGATATTCTGCTTGAAAAATCAGAAGCAATATTGCGTGGTGCTAATGCTACCAATGGCGATTCACCACTATCATTGGTTAACCAGGTACGTTCAAAGGCTCAGGCTGCTGCCTTTACTTCGGTTGATCTGACTGGCTTATTACAAGAGCGTGCTCGTGAATTTGCCGACGAAGGCTGGCGCAGGAACGACCTGATACGGTTTGGTCTTTATGAGCAGCCATGGGGGATAAAAACAGATGCCAACCCCCAAAAACGTATATTCCCGATACCAACGCCTGAGCTACAGTTGAACAGCAAGCTGGTACAAAACCCCGGTTATTAGAATTTAATAATAGGTTGAGATAAATTAGTTGTGGAGTGTGGGCTTCGGCCCACATTCTTTTTAAATGCGCCGATTAAAATAATCCGGATTTAGCACATGCTTTGTAACTTGGTGTTATGAAAAAAAATATACTGTTTGGCCTGGTGCTGTTTAGCGGGACGCTGATCGCTCAAATAGCGTATGCACAGGTGAACAAAGAAGCATCTTATGCGCTTATCAAAAGGGTGATACCTCAACGGGCTGCTTCTTTTGCGATTGAGCAGCTTCAAACTGAGGGTAAAGATGCTTTTGAAATTGAAAGCAAGGGAGGGAGGATCGTTCTGCGTGGCAGCAATGGCGTTTCAGTGGCTTCGGCATTGTATTATTACCTCAATCAATATTGCCATTGCCAGGTTACCTGGAACGGAACCAACTTAAAATTGCCTCAAAAGCTACCGGTTTTAACACACAAAATTCATAAGGCAACGCCTTACAGCTATCGCTATTACCTGAATTATTGCACCTACAATTACAGCATGAGTTGGTGGGACTGGGATCGCTGGCAAAAAGAGATAGATTGGATGGCCATGCACGGCATCAACATGCCACTTGCGCTAACCGGGCAGGAATATACCTGGTATAAGGTGTATAAAAACATGGATTTTAGCGATGAAGACCTGAAAAGTTTCTTCTGCGGTCCGGCTTATTTTGCCTGGTTCTGGATGGGTAATTTGGATGGCTGGGGCGGTCCGCTACCGGTAAGCTGGATGGAAAGCCACCGCGATCTGCAGCAAAAAATACTGAAACGCGAAAGAGAACTGGGCATGAAACCGATCCTGCAATCATTTACCGGCCACGTACCGGCGTCGTTCTCTAAATATTTCCCAGCGTCGAAGTTAAAAAGAACCAACTGGCATAACGGCTTTGATGACACTTATCTATTAGATACTGAAGATCCTATGTTTGCCAAAATCGGCCAGAAATTTATCGAAGAGCAGACGAAGCTGTATGGAACGGATCATTTATACTCGGCTGATACTTTTAATGAAAACGAACCTCCAACAGATGATCCTGATTACCTTGCAGCTTTAAGCAAACGTGTATACCAGGCTATAAATATTGCCGACATTAAGGGTATCTGGGTAATGCAGGGCTGGCTTTTTTATAGTGACCGCAAGTTCTGGAAACAACCGCAAATAAAAGCGCTGTTAAATGCGGTGCCTGATGACCGGATGATCGTGCTTGACCTGGCCGCAGAAATTCAACCAGTATGGAGACAAACCGATGCCTTTTATGGCAAACCCTGGATATGGAACATGCTGCACAATTTTGGTGGTAACATCGTAATGTTCGGCCGTATGAATGGCGTAGCGGATGGCCCGGCAAATGCATTGAAAGACCCGGCTTCAAAGAAAATGGAAGGCATTGGGCTTACCATGGAAGCTATTGAGCAAAACCCTGTGCTTTATGAATTAATGACAGCCAATACCTGGCAGAATGAGCCTATCAATTTGGACGAATGGATAAAACAATACCAATTGAACCGATACGGCAGTGTAAATAAATATACCGCGCAGGCATGGAGAACACTTCGTAATACAGTTTATAGTGGCGGAACTATTATAAGAGATGGATCGGAATCGATTATTACCGGTCGGCCCACTTTAGATTCCAATACCGTTTGGACACGAACTACCTTAAATTATAAGCCAAAAGGATTTTTGCCCGCATGGGATGCCATGATTAACGCTATTCCATCATGCAGTAACAGTGATGGGTTTAGGTATGACCTGGTAGACGTCACACGGCAGGCTTTGGCCAATTGTGCATTGCCATTGCAAAAAAAATGGGTGGATGCATACCGGCAAAAAAACGTGCCCGATTTTGATAAATTCAGCACACAGTTTCTTGAACTGATAAGTGACATGGACAGGTTGCTGGCTACCCGAAAGGATTTTTTGTTGGGATTGTGGATAGCTGATGCACGCAGTCAAAGTAACAATAAAACGGAACAGGATATTTATGAACACAATGCCCGCGACCTGATCACACTGTGGGGCGATGAAAATAGTCCGTTGCATGAATATTCGTGCCGGCAATGGAGCGGTTTGCTAAACGACTTTTACAAGGTACGCTGGGAAAAGTACTTTGCTCAAATAAAGGGTGACATGAAAGCGGGCAAGGAGCTTGACCAGAAAGAATTTGATAATAGGATAAAGCAATGGGAATGGCAGTGGGTAAATGAGCATAAAAACTACCCGATTAACCCGGTAGGCAACAGCGTTACCGAAGCAAAAGCCATCTATCAAAAATATCGCAAGGTAATAGGAGCAGCATATGAAAATTAAAATATTCATTACTTTTTTACTGGCTTGTGCTACCATTGAAGCATTATCGCAAGGCAAAATCTACAATATTTCACGATATGGTGCTGTTGCAGATGCCATAACTAACAATACAACCGCTATCCAAAAAGCAATTGACGAAGCGTCAGCCAAAGGTGGCGGCACAGTGTTGGTTCCGGCCGGCAAATTTGTTACGGGTGTCATTACTATTAAATCGAACGTTGAACTGCATTTAGATAAAGATGCTTTCCTGTTGGGAAGCCCTGTAAGAGCTGATTATGGTGCCGGTAAGGCTTCTGCGCTGATTGTTGCCGATCATCAGCATCATATTGCCATAACCGGTCAGGGTACGATTGACGGACAGGGAGAAAAGTTAATAAAAGACATTTATGTTATGCTGAACGCCGGAACTTTGCGTGATACGGAGTGGAAAATTCCTAATCCATGGCACCAAACCCGGCCGGCAGAAGATAATCGCCCCAAACTGATCGAGTTCAGGAATTGCGACGATATTCAGGTTAAAGGTATTACGATAAAAAACGGCCTTTGCTGGATACAGAATTACAAAAGCTGCTCGAACCTGCTGGTTGACCATATCAAAGTTGAAAGTGTAACATTTTGGAATAACGACGGTATCGACATAACGGATTGCAAAAATGCCAGGCTTACCAATAGTTTTTTCAATGCTGCCGATGACGGTATTTGCCTGAAATCAGAAGACCCACAAGGCGCCTGTGAAAATGTTTATGTAGCGGATTGCAAGGTGCGGTCGAGCGCGAGCGCGGTCAAATTTGGTACAGCCTCTCATGGCGGGTTTAAAAATGTCACTGTCAAGAATATTATTGTTTACGATACATTCCGCTCCGCTCTTGCGCTTGAATCTGTTGATGGCGGCACGCTGGAGGATATTAACGTCGATAATATCAAAGCAACCAATACGGGCAATGCAATTTTTATCCGTCTTGGCCACAGAAACCAAAAGGCGCCTGTGGGTAAAGTGCAACGGGTGCATATCAGCAATGTAATGGTGGATGTACCTGCAGGTAAGCCGGATGCGGGTTACCTGATGGAGGGGCCGTTTGTGCGCGAACCTCACAATGTTTTTCCATCATCTATTGTGGGGATTCCATCGGGCAGGGTAGAGGATGTTAGTCTTGAGAATATTACAATCAATTATCCAGGTGAAGGGAAAAAAGAAAATGCGTTTGTGAGTAAGGATAGCTTGATGAAAGTGCCTGAACAGATCAAGAATTACCCAGAGTTCTCCATGTTCGGCGAATTGCCGGCCTGGGGATTCTACATCAGGCATGCCGATGGTATAAAGATCAAAAATTTAGTACTAACCTGCAAAGGCTCGGATTACAGGCCTGCACTTATTGCGGATGATGTGAACGGACTTGATTTAAATGAAATACACATACAGCAAACTGCATCGCAGCCTGCTATTGTACTCAATAAAGTGACCGGGGCGAATATGCACGGGATGCCATTCCCCGGCGATAAAAACAAAAATGTAGAAGTAAAATAAAGTAGGGTGTTTACGGAAACGTTTTCGTAAATAAATCCGAAATTTAGGCTAACAAATTTATCCAAGGGTGTTTAACTATAGTATATTACATAAATTATAAATCAAATTATGGAAAAACTAACCAAGAAGGAAATATCGCCCTTGTCGAGCCTCGACGAATGGGAGGAAGATGTACTTAAAAGGTATCCTGAACCTGGTAATATGGCCAAAGCCAAAGAGGAATTCAGAAACTATGATAGCCCTGAGGTGGATAGCGTGCGTGAGTTTTATCGCTTAAATCATAAATATCAGACTTATGAAAACGTATTGGCCAAAAAAGAACGCTTTCTGAAGTTTGAACAAAAAGAAATGCCATGGTGGGCAGCTATGGAGTATCTGAATACGCTGATAGATGAATCAGATCCAGACCTGCAGCTCGACCAATTGCAGCATTTGCTGCAAACGGCTGAGGCCATCCGCGCCGACGGGCACCCTGATTGGTTTGTGCTAACAGGCTTTATCCACGATCTTGGCAAGGTACTTTGCCTGTTTGGCGAACCGCAATGGAACGTGGTTGGTGATACCTTCCCGGTAGGGTGTAAGTTTTCGGATAAGATCGTGTACCCTGAGTTTTTTGCCGATAACCCGGATACTTATGACGAACGGTTTAATACAAAATATGGTGTTTACTCTCCTAATTGCGGAATGGATAATGTACAGATATCGTGGGGGCACGATGAATATCTGTACCAATTAACAAAGGATCATCTGCCTGAACCGGCGCTTTATATGATCCGGTACCATTCGTTCTATTCACAACATCGGGAAAAGGCCTACGACCATTTGCTGAACGACCATGACCAAAAAATGTTTAAATGGGTAGAGCAATTTAACCCTTATGATCTGTATTCAAAAAGCCCGGTTACCCCGGTTGTGTCTGAGCTAAGGCCTTATTATGAAGACCTTATCGCCAAATATCTTCCCGAAACCGTAAAACTGTAAAATGGTTTAAAAGTATTATAAAATGTTTTTGGACGGCCCTTTGTAATGCGCAAAGGGCCGTTTGCTTTTATAGTAGGCAGATAAGCTAAATATTTTCTCAAGTATTATTTTTTGTAACGATTGTGTTACTTGTGTTCATGTATTTTATACTGAACTGATATACAATTAGTTGTTCAATGGTTAATAAATATAATCAATGGGGAAATAAAATAAACTCTAGGGCTAATATTTCGTAAAAGGGAGTATTAACCCAATCACAACAATATGAAAACGAAATTTACGTTTCTGAAAGCGCTCTTTAGCATTGTAATAAT
>JAFAKI010000151.1 GCA_019235595.1 Mucilaginibacter sp.
AAAACATCCTTGCTGGCAACCATACGGGAAATTGATGATACCGCCCGCGAAAAGTTCATGGCGGCATTTACGAATGTGAGGGAAAGCTTTATTAAGGTATTCCGCTCCTTGTTTAATGAGCAGGATTCCTGCGATTTGATATTGATCGATCCCGAAAACCCGCTCGAATCTGATATTGATATTATTGCCCGCCCGAAAGGCAAACGGCCATTATCTATTAACCAGCTTTCAGGTGGCGAAAAGACTTTGACGGCTACGGCGATACTATTTTCGCTTTACCTTTTAAAGCCAGCCCCATTCTGTATTTTCGATGAGGTGGATGCGCCATTGGATGATACCAATATTGATAAATTCAATAATATTATCCGCGAATTTTCAGGGCAATCACAATTTATTATCGTATCTCACAATAAAAGAACCATTGCCAGTACCGATGTAATTTATGGGGTAACAATGGTCGAGCAAGGCATATCAAGAGTCGTTCCAGTCGATCTCCGTCAACTGGCCGATTGAGCTTAAAGTTAAAAGCGAAAAGCCGAAAGCTCAAAGCGTGTTGTCACTTTTTGCTTTCGGCTTTTCGCTTTTTGCTTCCTAAAACGCTTATCTTTTCTTCTTCATGTTGTCGAAGATCATACCGGTAAATTTACGCTGATCCATTTTATGAGCAGCCTCTGCCTGAGTAGCCATGGAGAATGTGCCATATTTGGCCTGCAAACTTTGAATTGATTGAGTCTTTACAGCATAAGTACCTGTTTGGACATAGTGCAAGGCGTGCGCCAATAAAACTTCGGTTGGATCGCCAAAATCCTTGGTCACATCATCATAATCTGCTACACCAGGATAGGTGCTTGTACCCGGAGTAAACCCTGAGTAATATCCGCCCTGTCCGGCTGAATTCTGGGTATAGAACTCAGGGGTATACATCTGATATTTATTGATATCAATATCAAAGAAACCAACCGGCTTGCCATAACTGGTTTCACCAATAAATTGCACATCCATAACCGGGCGCAAATTGTTTATTGTCAATTCACTTGCTGAGGCTGTTGAGCCCGTTACGATAAAAAACACCCTATTCACATTTAACTGTCCCACTTTTGAGAAGTTAACGGCATTACCTGCTACCGAATAATCAAACTGACCGTAATTATAGTCCTGACCTGATGTAGGATCTTTTCTCCATTGATTTTTTAATAAAACTTCTTTGCCGGCAGTTAGAATATCATTATAATAGGTATTATACATTAAAGTACCTGTTTTTGCAGAGGGTACAATCAGGTTATCAATATGCTCCGCTGTAGATACATAACCACCACCATTATAACGCAGGTCGACTACCAAATCGGTAACGCCTTGTGCAGCAAAATTGCTGAACGCAGGGTCTAAATGAGGATTAGCATTCGCGCCGGAAGTAAAGCTGTTAAATACAATATACCCCACTTTGTGTCCGTTACCCTGATCAAATATGGTATCTTTTAAAACAGGATTAACTGTGTAGGTAGAAACATTCATACTCGTAACAGTAAGTGTGCTGCCATCAGGCCTTTTCAAAGTCATTGAGATGGTGTTACTGTTAGAATAAGCATTGATCACAAAGTTAAGATTGGTGCTATTGCCGTAACCCGGCCCGTCGTAAGTTAAACTGGTGTTCCCGTTAATGCTCGTAATCTGATAACCACGTTTGATACCAGCCTGGGCGGCCGGAGAACCAGGGTAAACATATTTAACACGCAGGTCGGTAGCTGTGTTGTAGAAAGGCGCAAAGCCAAAATCGCCATGAACGCCATTCAACTGTGACGAAACTGTACCATCATCTATAAAAGAGTATTTTGCCTCTCCCGGAGAGTTTGAATAATATTCATATGGCTGACTTGTAGCCGGATTAATAGCATATTGCGAGATGGCATTAACTTCGTTGGTTAAAGCTGTAATATCGTCTGCGCCGGTGAAAGATCGCGGATTAAATGTTGCATACGAAGGTAACGAGGTATACCACAAATAATCTTCCTTAGCATATAAAAACACGGAGTCCTTAATTTTATCAAGTGTGCTTCCGGGTGCATCTGGTCCCGTTGGGGTTGGGTTGCTTTTCTTATTGCTTTTGCAGGCAGTAAAAAATAAAGCACCAAGAACAAAAAATAGGTAAAAAAATCTTTTCATGTTGAAGTAGTTATGACCTGTGTCTGAAATATTTTGAGTTTAACGAAATATACGAAAATATGTTATAGTTAGACTTCTGAAAACTCTATTGGTTTAATTAGATCTACACCGGAAGCGTCTGCGCATTGCCTGTCAACATCTGAATTTCCGATCATTAAAATATTTCGTCGTTGTAAGTTATGGTTTTTTATCAGTAAATCCAAACTATCGGTTTCGGGCTTAGGCGCTACTTCGTCTGCAAAATAACAGATCAGATAAGGTTCCAGCCCATGCCATTCCGTTTGTTTGATCTTATTTAGTTGCTGTTCCGGATTGCCATTGGTCAGTATAAATATCTTTTTACGATCAACAACAATATCCTGCATAAAGTTAAGCAAACTCTGATCAAGTAAAAGTTTTAGAGGCAATTTCGCCGTGACGTTCAAATGTCTGAAATTTTGCCTGTATTTTTCATCAAGGTTAAACTTTTCTTTCAGGCGGTCAAAAACAACCTCTTTTCCTTCTGCTAAGTACGTATCCACCATAAATGAGGTTGCCTCTTTGGCGTTGATAAATTCCGTATACTCCAAAAAAGCGGTAAATAAATAATAAATCTGGTATAAGTAGTCCTTTTCGGGATAAAGAACATCATCCAGTTCAAATATAAAAGCGTCTTTTCTTGGGTCGATGTCGCTATATTTTATCATCCGCAACCTTTATTTCTATATCGTATTCCTGGAACAATTGTTTGGTATTCAGTAATAACTCTTTTTCATCCTCACGCAAAGCATATACGCTATTAATAGCTTTATCCAGGCATAGAGCCAGCATCTGATGCGTATAGGCTGCATTTTTAGGATTTGGCAAGGTAATCACTTTACCAGACTGCAACAATATATCAGGTAACTCCATATAATCACCCAATATCACATCTTCCTTATTCAGGGCATTTTTTGTTCGATATGCCTCCGCCGTAGCTGCTGCCGTTATTAGCGTATACACTTTTATTTACTGAACAATTAAACCATCTTTCATTAACACTTTCCTATCCGACAGTTCAGCCAGATGCTCATTATGCGTCACGATAACAAAAGTTTGATGAAATTCATCCCTCAACTCACTGAACAAATGATGCAACTCATTCGCATTGGTTGAATCCAGGTTACCCGATGGCTCATCGGCAAAGATCATCGCCGGATTATTCACTAAGGCCCGTGCTACAGCTACCCTTTGCTGCTCTCCTCCGGAAAGCTGGCCGGGTTTATGAGTCATCCTATCCTTTAAACCCAACCGTTCCAATAATATCTGTGCTTTCTTCTCGGCCACTACCCTATTATCGCCGGCTATTAGCGCCGGGATACATACATTTTCCAGCGCATTAAATTCCACTAATAAATGGTGAAACTGAAATACGAAACCAATTTGTTTGTTTCTGAAGGCGCTCAGGTCTCTGCTACTCAGTTTACTGATATCCGTATTACCAATAACTACATTCCCGGAGTCTGGCTTGTCCAGCGTACCTAGTATATTTAACAACGAACTCTTTCCAGCTCCCGAGGCGCCAACAATACTAACGATCTCCCCTTTTCGTACCTCCAGGTCTACCCCTTTTAATATTTTAAGTTGTCCGTATGATTTGTGTATGGCGTGGGCTTTGAGCATGGGGCTAAGTTAGCGATTAGAGATCAGAGATTAGAGACTAGTTGTTAAAAACACCATCATTTGGCCAGTCAGTGATCAATTTGTCAGCAAAAAATAAAACTAAATACTGGTCACTAATCTCTAATCACTGGTCTCTGATTTTGTAAAACAAAATCGTAGCTTTGGCGCAAATTCTTCACACAACATGAATATTCACGAATACCAGGGTAAAGCCATTTTAAAAAGCTTTGGAGTAAGGGTGCAGGAAGGCATTGTTGCCGATACTGTTGAACAGGCCGTTGCAGCCGCTCAAAAATTAAAAGGAGATTTAGGATCAAGTTGGGTTGTAATTAAAGCGCAAATACATGCCGGCGGTCGCGGTAAAGGCGGCGGCGTTAAGCTGGCAAAAAATATGGACGAGGTTAGGGAAAAGGCAGGCGCTATATTAGGCATGCAGCTGGTAACCCCGCAAACCGGCCCTGAAGGTAAAAAAGTGCACAAAGTATTGGTAGCCCAGGATGTTTATTACCCCGGCGAAAGTGAAACTAAAGAATTTTATATCAGCGTATTGTTGGATCGTGCAAAAGGCCGCAATATCGTTATGTATTCAACCGAAGGCGGTATAGATATCGAGCACGTGGCTGAGCATACCCCTCACCTGATATTTAAAGAAGAAATTGATCCAAAAGTTGGCTTACAGCCATTCCAGGCGCGTAAAATTGCCTTTAACCTTGGCCTTTCAGGCGATGCTTTTAAGGATATGGTGAAATTTGTAACCGCATTGTACAAAGCATATGACGCAACTGATTCTTCGCTGTTCGAGATCAACCCTGTTTTGAAAACATCTGATAATAAAATATTAGCCGTTGACGCAAAGGTGAACCTGGATGATAACGGCTTGTTCCGTCACCCTGACTTTGCTGATCTGCGAGATTTCTTTGAGGAAGACCCTAACGAAGTTGAAGCCAGCAAATCAAACCTGAACTATGTGAAGCTTGACGGCAACGTGGGCTGTATGGTGAACGGCGCTGGTTTGGCAATGGCTACCATGGATATTATCAAATTGGCCGGTGGTGAGCCTGCCAATTTCCTTGACGTAGGTGGTACTGCCAATGCTGAAACGGTAAAGGCTGCTTTCAATATCATTCTGAAAGACCCAAATGTAAAAGCTATCCTGATCAACATTTTTGGCGGCATTGTTCGCTGCGACCGTGTAGCGCAAGGCGTGATCGATGCTTATAAAGAATTAGGAAACATCAAAGTTCCTATCATCGTTCGGCTGCAAGGCACTAACGCAGAAGAAGCTAAAAAACTGATTGATGAATCAGGTTTGAAAGTTTATTCAGCTATCCTGCTGAAAGAAGCTGCTCAGCGCGTAGAGGAAGTGTTGAAGAAGTAGTCGTTAGAGATCAGTTAACTAGAGATTAGTTAATTAGTTAATCAGCGCTTAATTCCAATACTTCTATATTCGAAATTCAACATTCGAAATTCGATATTTAAAGAGCCCGTTAACGGGCTCTTTTTGTTTCCTTCATGTTCAGCTAATATTTAAAATAAATATTTGTTTTATTACATCTTTTCGTTGTTTTGTTTGAACAAAAACCGAGCTGAGAAGTTAAAGTCTATACGATTTGTCGACATAATGTAATCTTCAGAAATAAAAATAGATGTTTAAACATATATTATTTACCTTTGCTTCATAAAACAATCATTAAAGTATTTAAAACCATGGAAACACAAACTGCAACTAAATGGTCAATTGACCCAATGCACTCCGAAGTACAATTCAAAGTAAAACACCTTGTAATATCTACTGTAAGCGGTTTCTTCAAAAGTTTTGAAGGAACAGTAGAATCTGAAAATGATAATTTTGAGCATGCAAAGATCGATTTCTCAATCGATATCGACAGCATCGATACAAAACAGACCCAACGCGACGAGCACTTAAAATCAGCTGAATTTTTCGACGCGGCTACTCATCCTCATATCAAATTCCACTCTACTTCGTTCACTAAAACTGGTGATGATGAGTATGAATT
>JAFAKI010000280.1 GCA_019235595.1 Mucilaginibacter sp.
ATATATGGGCAAAGGCGTTTTACAGGCCGTTGCCAACGTAAACGATATTATCGCCAAAGAACTGCAAGGTGTTGATGTGTTTGAGCAAAACGCAATTGACGCTTTGATGATTGAGCTTGATGGCACCGAAAACAAAGGCAAATTAGGCGCAAACGCTATCTTGGGCGTTTCATTAGCTGTTGCTAAAGCTGCTGCACAGGAAAGCCGCCAGCCGCTTTACCGCTACATTGGCGGTGTGAATGCTAATACGTTGCCTATACCGATGATGAATATCATCAATGGCGGTTCTCACTCTGATGCGCCTATCGCATTCCAGGAATTTATGATCATGCCGGTTGGCGCTCCTTCATTCTCTGAAGCATTACGCTGGGGTTCTGAAGTGTTCCACAACCTGAAAAAGATTTTACACGACCGCGGTCTTTCAACTGCAGTGGGCGACGAAGGTGGTTTCGCGCCAACTTTCGACGGGACAGAAGATGCTGCTGAAACTATTTTGAAAGCCATCGAAAAAGCAGGCTACAAACCTGGCGAGCAAATTTGCCTGGCACTTGACTGTGCTTCTTCCGAATTCTACAAAGACGGCAAATACGATTATACCAAATTTGAAGGCGACAAAGGTGCTATCCGTACCAGCGCACAGCAAGCTGATTACCTGGCAGAACTGACCGAAAAGTATCCGATCATCTCTATAGAAGATGGTATGGCTGAAGACGATTGGGACGGCTGGAAATTGCTGACCGACAAAATTGGCGGTAAAATACAATTAGTAGGTGACGACTTGTTTGTAACCAACGTAAAACGTTTACAAAGAGGTATTGACGAGCATATTGGCAACTCTATCCTGGTAAAAGTAAACCAAATCGGTTCATTAACTGAGACCATCAATGCGGTTTCATTAGCACAAACCAACGGTTACACTTCAGTAATGAGCCACCGCTCAGGCGAAACTGAAGATTCTACTATTGCCGACTTAGCAGTAGCCCTAAACTGTGGGCAGATCAAAACCGGCTCTGCATCACGTTCAGACAGGATCGCTAAATACAATCAATTACTACGTATCGAAGAAGAGCTTGGTGACACCGCTAAGTTTATCGGTAAGAACTTTAAATACGCGAAAAGATAAGGTGAAAGGCGAAAGCTGAAAGGTAAAAGCTTTTAAAGCCTCGGGAGACCGGGGCTTTTTTGTCTGAAACCGCGTTAGTGTGGCAACAGATACCGGCCCGTAGGGAAACGCCCTTATTCTGTTAGCAGTTATTAATTGGCAGTGGGCATAATAACCCCGCCTAAGTCACCCTAAAACCACCTTTCAGCTTTTACCTTTCAGCTTTCACCTCTAAACCGTATCTTTGCCGCCACAGTACCCGTTCGCTTACGGCTTTGATCATTTCAGACGAGACTCTTCAGATCCGCTTATGCATTCGCGTTAGCATTTTTACATTAGATATATTACATGTCATTTCAAGATTTAAAATTAATTGAGCCTATCCTCAGGGCCCTAAAAACCGAGGGATATACCACACCTACTCCTATTCAGCAACAGGCTATACCTATCGTATTGCAACAGAAAGATTTGTTAGGCTGTGCACAAACCGGAACCGGAAAAACCGCGGCCTTTGCCATCCCGGTTTTGCAACGGCTATACCAGGAGCGTTCACAGCACAAAGAGCAGAAAACCATAAAAGCCATCATACTGACCCCAACCCGCGAGCTCGCAATTCAGATTGATGAGAGCTTTGCGGCTTATGGTCGCCATACCGGGTTGAAGCATTTGGTGATTTTTGGCGGCGTATCGCAAAATCCACAAGTAGACGCTTTGCGTCGCGGGGTGGATATCCTGACCGCTACACCAGGTCGTCTGCTCGACTTGATGAACCAGGGTTTTATCAAGCTTGATCACATCAAAGTGCTGGTTTTGGATGAGGCCGACCGTATGCTCGACATGGGTTTTGTGAATGATGTGAAGAAGGTAATTGCTAAAGTCCCTGCTAAAAGGCAAACGCTGTTTTTCTCGGCTACTATGCCAAAAGAAATTCAGCAATTGGCAGATACTATACTAAAGAACCCCGAAAAGGTAGAAGTTACCCCCGTATCATCCACTGCGGATACCATACAGCAATTGCTTTATTATGTGGAGAAGGCCAACAAGAAGTCGCTGCTAATCCATGTACTAAAAGATAAAGAAATAAAAACAGCACTGGTGTTTACCCGCACCAAACACGGCGCTGATAAAGTGGTAAAAGACCTGAACAAGGTGGGCATCACCGCTGAGGCCATTCATGGCAATAAATCGCAAAATGCCAGGCAGCGGGCGCTCACTAATTTCAAGAACCGCACTACGCGGGTACTGATAGCTACCGATATTGCCGCCCGCGGTATTGATATTGACGAGCTTACACACGTGATCAACTATGAAATACCCAATATCCCGGAAACTTATGTGCACCGCATCGGTCGTACAGGTCGAGCAGGGGCTGATGGTATTGCCTTTTCTTTTTGCGATGAGGAGGAAATGGAATACATAAGGGATATTCATAAGTTGATCGGCAAGTCTATTCCCGTTACTGAAGCGCACCCCTATCCAATGAATGCATCAGCAATTGAACGCAACCAGGCAATTGCCAAACAAATAGCGCAGAATGGACAGAAGCCTGCATCAAGCCAGCGCCATCAAAAGTCATCTGGGCATAGGGATGGGAAGAAGAGGTTTGGGAGGAGGAGATAATTTGGGTTGAATGGTTGATTGAGTTAGATTAAGTTGATTGGGTTTGTAACGCAACTTAATCAACCACTTAACTCAATCAACTTAATCAACAAAACTTGCACCATTCAAATAAATTAAATAGCTTTAAACGAAAATTACGCGATTGGGATGAAGCGCTTTTTAAACCTCTTCAGAAATAAATACTTCCTGGTTTCCTCCGTATTCCTGGTTTGGATGGTTTTCTTCGACCGCAACGATCTGTTTTCGCAATGGGAATACCATCAACAGGTAAGTAAACTGAAACAAGAGCGCGATTTTTACCAGAAAGAAACTGCCAAAGTTCACCAGGACCTTGATGAATTAACCTCCAATAAAGAAAAGCTCGAAAAATTCGCCCGCGAAAAGTACCTCATGAAAAAAGATAATGAGGATGTTTTTGTGATTGTGAAAGAGAAGAAGGAATAAATCTGTCTTGTTCGATGCTGTTTCATTCTAATAAAATCAATAAT
>JAFAKI010000368.1 GCA_019235595.1 Mucilaginibacter sp.
CAGATCAAGGAAATCAATCTTCTCTACATAACCCTGCAAACCTTTGCGCGCAAAAGGCTCGTCGTCGGTAATAATACAACTGATCTTATCGCTCATATTCCAGTTTTAATTCCGCTTTAAAATGATCACCACTATTTTCTAAAATCAAAGAATGCCTGCCGGGGTAAAGCAAATCGAGCCTGCGTTTCAGGTTCTCCAAACCTATTCCCCCGGCCTTCTTCTCGGTCTGCTTTAACTGAGGGACTGAGTTCTCCACTCTGAAATCAATCTGGTTATCTTCTACTCTCGCTTCTATCAACATATCGTAATCTCCTCCAACAAACTTAAAAGCATTTTCCACGAGTGGCAAAAACAGCAAGGGGTAAACCAATTGTCCGTTAAGTTTTTGGTCAAAATCTACTTGCAGTTTCAACTTGTCTGAGCTGCGTATCTTTTGTAGTTCAATAAAGCTTTGCAGATATTCTATCTCCTGCATCACAGGCACTTGTTGCTGCTGATCGTACAATTGATACCGCAGCAATTCAGAAAACTTTTCGATACTCCGTTTTGCCCCTTCGGTATCTTCATCCATCTGAAAATAAATCGTATTCAGTGCATTAAACAAAAAATGCGGGTGATACTGGGCCTTCAAAAATTTGAGCTCAGTTTCCAGATGTTCGTTGGTTATTTTCTCCAACTGCACCTTATTGTCCACATAAGCCTTTAGCCAGGTACTGCTACGCACAATGCCATAATAAACAATGGCATACAAGGTTGGGATCATGTTGATGTCGGTTACATCCGCCCAGGATATGTACCAGGGCGCCCAGTCCCGGTGCAGCGTCATATCCATGGGTACGAATACCGCATTTGCCAATAAAAGATTGGCACCTACCAATATCACCAGTTCCCTGGCAACGCCCTGGTAAGATAGTTGAACCGGCCATCGTTTATCATAATATCTAAAGAGCCTTTGAAACAAATAGACAGCCATGTAACCAACGATAACCGAACATACAATCTCAACCGCATTAATGTAGAATGGTCTTTCCCAGGAGTGCTGGTTCACATCGGTATCGTGCAGCAACCTGATGGTGAAATACACCAGTAAGCCGTAGACTGCAGGGAATATATATTTTCTGAAAAAATTCATCGATCTAAATTACCGCTCAAAAAGCTGGATTTCATACTTAATAAAGTTAATATTTTTCATGCCCTCTTTTTTGCTTGCAAAAAGAGAGGGCCGACGAGCGCAGCAATGTCGGGGTGAGTCAAAACGCCAATGCATTTACGTGAATATCGCTCGCAGATTCTACTCACCCGGTCCGCGCTGCGCTGGACCATCCTCTCTTCCGCAAGCAGAAAAGAGGGTTAATATATTCTATGCCGATAACGCCACCACAGGCTTCACCGCCTCCTTCTCAACCTGTGTCACAGGCTTTGGTTTATCCTTAGGCTTCATTCCAAACAAAAAGCGAGTTATTGCATATGGACGAACAAACAGGTGGTAGGTCAGCACCGTCACAAAGAAAGTGATTCCGACTGTGTAAATGTATTTGGACAAGATACTCTCATTTTGTGTCTGAACGATGTAATAAACTATCAAAACGATTACAGTTTGATGCAGGATGTAGAAGGGATAGACCGCCTGGTTTAAATAGTTCAATATAGCATGCTTTTTGTTCAGGTAATGCTTGCCATAACCCACGAGCGCCAATACCCACCCCCAGGCTATGATTGGTCCCAAAGCAATGAACAGATAGATGAATAGATTGCCATGGAATGGCCAGTTGCTATAACCCGGTTCAAATTTGTTCCAGCGCATACATTCCCATATCATCAAACTCACAAAACCGATGCTTAAAGCAAAACGGCGGTTGCGCTCCAGACTGTCCATTAATTTTGGTTGTAATATGCAGATAAACCCTGCTAGCAGGAACAATAGCCAGTAAACCAGGTAGCAGCCATCATGCGCCAAATCGTTAGTTTCGGGCCATACGTTACTTAGTAAAGCAAACCAGATGATGCCGGGCAACATCAGCAGATAAACCCATTTGCCTTCGGCCAGTGCCGCTAATTTTTCTTTAAAGGCATCGCTTTTGGGCGAGATCATCCAGGAAAATAGCGGCGCGAAAATCAGATCGTACAAAAACAAATAGGCGATAAACCAAAGGTGGTGCCAGCTAAAATTTCCCTTAGGGTAAGGCACAAAATTAAACACACTTGGATACCAGTCCCAAAAGCTGCCTTTGTAGCCATTGGCCAAACGCTCCATATAAATTTGCGGCGGCACAATGATAAACATGCCCACCAAAAGCGGTATAAACAGCCTGCGGAAACGCAAACCGATGAAGCTTAAAGTAGAGCGCCGCTGCATCATGTAATAGCTTACCGTACCAGAAATGAAGAAGAGCAGCGGCATGCGAAAAAGGTGTAAAAAATGGTTCGATTCCATCAGCAGGTTGCTGGTTTCATGGTTTTTGATGTGCCAGCCGTCCTCGGCTACGTAAGGCATGGCTGAATGAAAAAATAATACGCCCAGTATGGATATTATTCTTAACCAATCCAGGTAAGTTTGTCGTTGTGAGGTTTCCATTGTCGTGATTTTTTATGTAAAAGAAGCCTCAATAACCAGTTTCAGGAAAGATTTTTGACCAGTGGACAAATTGCTGTGACGAGTGGACAAAAGGCGCAACATTGGACATTGCTGACCAGCCTACTTTTGTCCCGATAATTAAACAATCGCCTTAAAATGAAAAATCGACCTAACCAAATTGTAACCCAAAGTATGTTTCGACGTCAAAATATAAAACCGGGACAACTAACTATGAAGAAAGCATTACTCCTGCTTTTCTTAACCGTATCATTATCCGTCGCACATGCACAGATTGTTATCGATACATCTGCTTACGTAAAAGATAATAAGCAGCTATATTCGGTAGTGGTCTCTCAAAATGACAAGGTGGTTTTCAGTCAGTATTATAATGGTAAAGCAGACACCATGCTTTACAATAATCAGTCGCTTACTAAAAGTATAATGTCTTTACTCATAGGCATCGCCATTGATAAAGGTTATATCTCATCAGTTGACGAGAAGATCGTTAAATACTTTCCGCAACTAAAGGATGATACCGATAAGCGCAAACAAACTGTCACCATCCGCCAGATCATGAACCAGGCATCAGGGTTGTGGCATGAGGACACACATAATCTGCGTCAGTACCTTATTCAACAAAACCCGTCCGATTATGTATTGCAACAACCTTTGGTTTCGGAACCTGGCAAAGTATTTTATTATAGCAATGCAGGGACACAACTGCTTTCAGTTATTTTGACTAAAGCCACCGGCATGAGCATACTTGAATTTGCAGAGAAATATTTATTCAATCCGCTTGGTATACAGCGTGTGCATTGGTATAAAATGTTCGATGGTTATTATGACGGTTG
>JAFAKI010000395.1 GCA_019235595.1 Mucilaginibacter sp.
GAGTTAGCAGCTGTCATCGACCCCCCTCCGCGCTGTCCCCCAGAATTCGATGAACCGCCTAATACTTCGGCATAAATTTTAGCGCCACGTTCTAACGCAAAATCCAGGTCTTCCAGTATAAGCGCTCCAGCACCCGATCCGGGAACAAATCCTCCGGCCGTTGCGCTCATCGGCCGTGACGCCCTTTCGGGTTGATCGTTAAACTTACGCGACAATACCCGCATGGAATCAAACGTGCCGAAAACATAGGCATCAATATGCTCGGAACTGCCAACCACCATACGTTTGGCATATCCGTGCTTAATATACTCGTAGCCCATCAATACCGCCTGCGTACCCGTAGCACAAGCCGATGAGTTGGTAACAATTTTATTTCCCAAACCTAAACGGCCTGATATATAAGAAGTAACACCGCTGTTCATGGTTTGTTCTACCACACGAGAGCCTAATTTTTTGGACTCTTTATTATCGACCCTGGTAATGACATTCTTCATGGCCTGGGTATCAGGAGTACTGTTCCCAAAAACGCAGCCCGTTTCCCATCTCGGTTCTTCGGTATCGAATTCCATACCTGAATCTGTCCAGGCATCCAACGCGGCAGTAATGCCGTAGCCAATGTTAGTACCCTTTAAGCCATAAAAGCTGACTTCAGAGATATAATTCCGCAGGTTTTCCCATTCAAAGGCAGGCAGGCCTGCTACCTGGCAGCTCATGTGAAGCTCCTGGTAAAGCGGTACAAATTTTATTCCTGAAATTCCATGCTGTATAGCATTTAAAAAAGCTGGTATACCCACTCCGTTTGGCGCGACGATGCCCAACCCGGTTACCACAACGCGTCTGCTCATCTTTTAATATCCACCTTTTTTACAATGCCCGAAAACATTCCTTTAGCAATTAAATCGTTAGAACTGTCCCACATCTCGACATAACATTTCAGTTTGCCGAAGCGAAAATATTGTTTTTTTGAGACAACTGTTACTTTTTCGCCCGGCAAAACCATTTTATGGAACGAAATATCGGTCGACGTGAACAACGGAAAAGTTGTTTCACCACTGTCTGACCCCGCCTCTTTTGATAACAAAAATATGGCCAACACCACCAAACCTATCTGCGCCATTATTTCGGTGATGATCACTCCGGGCGTTACTGGATTGCCTACAAAGTGATCTTCATAAAAAAAAGAATCAGGCCGCAAAGTATAATCGCCTTTGACGCCACCTTCATCCAACGCCGTGATATGATCCACAAAGCGGAAGGAGGATTTATAGGGTAAAAGGTCGAGTATATCGTTAAACATATTGTTGATGTGCGAATGTGCAAATGTGCAGATGTGCAGATGAAATTTTAAAATGTGCGAATGTGCAGATATGCAGATGTGCAGATGAAAAGCGCATGATGGTTAGATTAGTAAATGAAAAAAGCATATTTCCCATACTATAAAATTAATAAATCAATTTGCACATCTGCACATTCGCACATCTGTAAATCTACTACATCTGGACATCAACTATCTACAGTGCTCCCCGCCGTCAACATGAATCAGAGCGCCATTTATCCAGAAGGCGTCATCGCTGCATAATAACGAGATCACTTTTGCCACATCTTCTGGTTGCGTCATTCTCCCCATCGGATTACGGCTTTTACCAATCTCGAGCAGTTTTTCGCTGCCGGGTATCATCTTTAAAGAGGATGTTTCGGTAATGCCGGCCTGTATCAGGTTGGTCTTTATTCCGAAAGGGGCAAACTCAACCGCCATGTATTTCGCCAGGCTCTCCAATGATGCCTTTGCTATCGAAACAGCGGCATAACCATCCCAATGTTTATGGGCGCCTTCGCTGGTAAGCCCAATGATGCGGGCATCGTGGTGAAAAAGTTCGGCATCTAATATAGCCCGCGTCCAGTCCAATAAACTGTTCGACATGGCGTAGCTGGTAAATTGTATATCCTCGGTAGAAAGCTCTTCGGTTGAATCTTTAACGCCGGCCAGTGGTTTTAAGTTTCCACGGGCGATAGAGTGCATCAGAAGTTTTACCTTATGCTTTGTAATACCTTTTTCCGCGGTAAATCTTTCAAGAAACTTTTCCCGGCCCTCGGTGCTTAAGGCATTAATATTATAAGGCAGAATGATGATATTATTTTCGGCAGCGATTTTTTCGAACTTTCTGAACAAGGTTTTTTCCGCGGTCGAGGTTTCACGATAAAGTACCGCAATGTTCATCCCGCTCTGCGCCAGTTTTTCTACTGTGGCGAATCCAAACCCGCTCGATCCTCCCAAAATAATAGCCCATAAACCGGACAATGGCGCGTGCTTGCTCACTTCAGAATATTTTAAACTTTTATATATTCAGCTTGTCTTAAAGGGGACTTAATTAGCTGTAAACCCGTTGTTTCTAAAAATGCAGCCCCAAAGTAAGCAAAAGTTAATCAGTTTTTAAGTATAATGTTTGTAATATAAGCCACTTTTTGAAGTTATTATTGAATTTATAAGTGTTGGTATAACATCTAATAAGGTTGCCTCCGCATTTATTATTTATTATGTTTGGTATTGCTTAATATATGAATATAAGATTGAAACTGGGTTTTGCAGGACTAATGCTATTGTTGTTTGCATCAGCAAAAGTGAATGCTCACCCGCAAAAATTTGATAAGGCTGAGTTTTACGATATTATGAAATCAGGTACGCTAGAGACAGTCTCCAATGAGCTGGATGCAGTTAAGGCCGCGCCGGAAAAAGAGCGCGAAGGCTACGAAGGCGCATTGCTGATGAAAAAGGCCGGATTACTCAAAAAGGCCAAAGAACGGTTAGCCTTTTTTAAACAAGGGCGTATCAAACTTGAAACGGCTTTATTAGCCGATCCTGAAAATACCGAGTTCCATTTTTTGCGGCTGGCTATTGAGGAGCATGCCCCGAAGATCGTGAAATATCATTCTGATATTGAAAAGGATAAAGCCATCGTAGTGAAAAACTTTAAGAGTTTGCCCCAGGCGGTACGCCATGCGATTTTAGATTACTGCGAAAAATCAAAAGTGTTGCACAAGGAAGATTTTTAACTTTGCCGCCGAATGGATAAAAAAGTATTGGCTATTTATTACACGCAGTCGGGGCAGATGGGTGATATCATCAACTCATTCACCGCGCCGATAGCTAGGGCCGGTGCAACTGTGGAGAAGGTTCAGGTAAAGCCTGTTCAGGAATATAAATTCCCCTGGAAAGGCAATCACTTTTTTTCGGTAATGCCTGATTGCGTATTGAGCGTGCCCACTGCATTGCAGCCATTCGAGCTAAAAGAAAAATCGTACGATTTGGTCATTCTGGGTTATCAGCCATGGTTTTTATCGCCAAGCATACCGTCGAATTCTATCGTAAATAGCCCGGAGTTTAAAGCGGTATTAAAAGATACGCCTGTGATTACTATTAGCGCCGGACGTAATATGTGGTTGAATGCTTATGATCGGATAAGGAAATCGCTGAAAGATGCAGGCGGCAAACTGGTGGGTAATATTGCTTTGGTTGATAAGCATTCCAACCCGATAAGCTTTATCACCATTTTTTACTGGATGCTTACCGGCAAAAAAGAACGTTACTTAAATATTTTTCCAAAGCCAGGGGTTTCCGACGAAGATATTAAGGATACGTCGGTGTTTGGGGAGATCGTCGCCAGACATCTGGCGGCTAATGAATGGGATGGCCTGCAACAAGAACTATTGGACAAGAAGGCTGTTGTAGTAAAATACCCGCTGATGTTTATCGAAGGCAAAGCAAAAATTATTTTTGCAGCCTGGGCCAAATTCATCGCCAAACGGAAAAACAAAGCGCCATGGATATCGGCATTTAAGTATTATCTTTTTGTTGCACTGTTTTTAGGTGCACCAGTTCTTCTTACCTTAGATGCAATATTTATTAAACCATTTTCGGCTAAAAGAATCAGAGCTAAAAAACAAAACTATTTACAAGTAATATAAAAATATGTCTGCAAACCAGGTTTATATAAACGCTACTTCTGCATATTTCCCGAATGGGCCGGTGTCTAATGATGAGATGGAGGAATATTTGGGTTACATAGATGGCCGTCCGTCCAAATCCAAAAAGATCGTGCTGCGCAATAACGGCATCACTAACCGTTACTACGCACTGGATAAGAACGGCAAATCGACCCATACCAATGCGCAGATGACCGCCCTGGCTGTGAAGGAATTGTTTAAGGATAATCCTGATAAAATAAAGGAAATTGAACTGCTTTCATGCGGCACCTCATCACCCGACCAGGTGATGCCAAGCCACGGAGTAATGACCCACGGCTGGTTGCCAGAGATGGAGTCGATAGAAGTGGTATCGCCATCGGGCGTATGCTGTGCCGGGATGCACGCTATAAAATACGCCTACCTTGCTATAAAATCGGGAGAGACTAAATTAGCAGTGGCTACTGGTTCAGAAAGGTTTTCCGGCCTGTTGGTTTCTGATGTGTTTGAAGAAGAAGCACAGAAACTGAAGGAGATGGAGGAAAATCCTTTTATCGCATTTCAAAAAGACTTTTTGCGCTGGATGCTTTCGGATGGTGCTTCGGCATTTTTAATGTCCGACAAACCGAATGAGAATGGTTTGAGCTTGCGCATCGACTGGATAGAGGGTGCATCGTATGCCAACGAAATGGATACCTGTATGTATATGGGTGGTGAGAAGATGGAGGATGGTTCGCTGAAGGGCTTTATGGATTATACACCTGAAGAGATCATGAACAAATCTATCTTCAGCGTAAAACAGGATATTACCTTGCTGAGCGATAACATTGTTCACCTCGGTGGTAAGAAGATAAAAGAGATAATGGACAGAAGGGGCCTCACTGCCAGCGATGTAGATTACTTTTTGCCGCATATCTCCAGTGACTTTTTCAGAACGAGGATATATGACCTGGTAGAGATTTATGGCGGCGGCATCCCTTACGAAAAATGGTTCATCAACTTGTATACTGTAGGCAACGTGGGTGCAGCATCCATCTACCTGATGATCAACGAGTTGTTTAACGGCGGCAAATTAAAAAAGGGTGACAGGTTATTGCTGCTGGTGCCCGAAAGCGCACGTTTTTCGTATATGTATGCGATGTTGACGGTTGTTTAGTTGATTGAGTTGAATAAGAAAAATAGGGTGTCACACTGAGCCTGTCGAAGTGCGGCGCGTAGAGGCCTGCCCACCATGCTTCTAGAGCCTCAGCATGACACCCCTTTTAGTATCTTTGTAAATCCATAAAATCTCAAAAATCGTGTCCTATGAAGAAGGAAAATGTGCCACAGGATATGAGCTCGCTTGGGAAGATCACCAAAGAGGTTTGCTATGCTACCGATAGCACCGGCAAATACGTGACCGAGTTGAGCAGTGGATGGGATGTGAAGATAGGCGCATTGGATGTGGCCTGGAAGGACGTAGAAGAACGCGTTGCAAAAGCCAAACAACGGGTACTGAACGGAGAAGCTAGTCCGCTGCTGTTTTTTATGGAATATAGATTGATGGATATGGAGATACTGGCAGGCT
>JAFAKI010000400.1 GCA_019235595.1 Mucilaginibacter sp.
TGCCCAAACCAGCATTGACAATGGTGGCCACCCAACTATTTGGTGGCAGGTATTTGCCTATGTGATCCTTTCAGCTGCTGAAGTGTTGGTATCTATCACCGGCCTTGAATATGCTTATACGCATTCGCCAAAATCAATGAAAAGCACCATGACAGCAGTATGGCTGCTGGTGGTGGCAGTGGGTAACCTGGTTACCGCGATGGTAAATAATAATATTGCTAATGGTGGTTCGTTCGCAAAATATCTGGTCGGTGCAAACTATTACTGGTATTTTGATGTGGCAATGATTATGGCTTTTGTTGTAGTGTTTCTCATTGTTTCACCGCGAATCAAAGAGCATAATTATATTGAAAACCCAGACTCGGATGATAAGAACCAGGTCATTGCCGATACAAACAATTTGTAACATTTGGAACGATTTTCCGATCACAATTTTTAAGCAATTAATTAATAGATTACCTTTGGCAGCTTAAATCTTGTATTAACTTAATATCCGACTGTGCCTGATAGCATTGTTATTATACCAACCTATAACGAAATAGAAAATATCGAGCGTATCATCCGTAAGGTATTTTCTTTGCCTCATGATTTTCATGTTTTGATCATCGACGATGGTTCGCCTGACGGTACACCGCTGGTCGTCAAACAATTACAAAAAGAATACCCCGAGCGGCTGTTTATGGAAGAGCGCGCGGGCAAGCAGGGATTAGGCACAGCATATATCCATGGTTTTAAATGGTCCATTGCGCACCAGTACGATTTCATCTTCGAGATGGATGCGGACTTTTCGCATAACCCGGATGATCTGCTGCGTTTGCGTCAGGCTTGTATTGATGGTGCTGATGCAGCAATCGGTTCCCGTTATATAAAAGGCGTGAACGTGGTAAACTGGCCTATGAGCAGGGTTTTGATGAGCTATTTTGCCTCAGTATACGTGCGTTTTATCACCAGGATCAACGTACAAGATTCCACTGCGGGTTTTATGTGTTATAAGCGAAATGTACTGGAAACAGTTCAGCTGGATAAAATAAAGTTTGTGGGCTATGCCTTCCAGATCGAAATGAAATACACCGCCATCAAGCACGGCTTTAAAGTAGTGGAAGTACCTATCATCTTCACAGACCGCACTGAAGGTACCTCCAAAATGTCAACTAAAATATTCCGCGAAGCTATCTTTGGCGTGATCCAGATGAGGATCAATAGTATTTTCAGGAAGTACCCAGAAGGTTAGTGATTAGTTAATTAGTTAATTAGTTAACCAGTTATCGGTGACCAGTTAATCAGGACGAATGTCTCTGCATTTTTACCTTTTGTGAATCAATAACGAGTCACTGATAACCGATAACTGATTAACTAATACCTGATAACTGATTAACCGATCACTGATAACTAATCACTAAATTAGCGGCAATGAATGAGCACCTTGATCCCGACCGTGAACGCCTCTCTCCTGCCGAAAGGGATATTGAAAAAGTATTGCGTCCGCAGGCATTTGAGGATTTTACCGGTCAGCATAAAATATTAGCCAACTTAAAAGTATTTGTGCAAGCGGCACGCCAGCGTGGCGAGGCGCTTGACCATGTATTATTACACGGTCCTCCCGGATTAGGTAAAACAACCCTCTCTCACATCATCGCCAACGAAATGGGCGTGAACATCAAGATCACTTCAGGGCCTGTTTTAGATAAACCCGGTGACTTGGCTGGCTTGCTTACCAATCTTGAAGCCGGAGACATTTTGTTTATTGACGAAATACACCGTTTAAGTCCGCTGGTTGAAGAATACCTGTATTCGGCAATGGAGGATTTCAAGATCGATATTATGCTTGAGACCGGCCCTAACGCACGCTCGGTGCAGTTGTCCCTTAATCCGTTTACATTGGTAGGTGCCACCACACGTTCTGGCTTACTAACTGCCCCCCTACGCGCCCGTTTCGGAATTAATTCAAGACTTGAGTACTACGATGCTAAATTATTGACTAACATCGTATTGAGATCAGCATCCATATTAAAAACACCGATCAGCGAGGAAGGCGCCTATGAGATTGCAAGGCGCAGTCGTGGTACACCGCGTATTGCCAATGCCCTGCTGCGCCGCACAAGGGATTTTGCCCAGATAAAAGGTAATGGCAA
>JAFAKI010000420.1 GCA_019235595.1 Mucilaginibacter sp.
GCAGCAGATCACCATAAAATGTCGAGTTGGAACCCTTATAATCTATCAGATGTTCGTTGAATATCTTATTGTATAATAGGCTATGCTGCTTGCCGTCAGCGTCATAATTCATCAACGAATCATAATGTGATCTCAATGCAGAGTCAATAACAAATGGTTTTATAGAAGTATGCTCACGGGTTTTCGTGGAATACAAATCCGAATTCAGCTTTTGGTAAAAATCGTATGAATAAGGCTGATATTGGGATTGCGCTAATGCCGCATTAGTAATAGACAGGCTTAGCACTGCAACAAAGACAATTTTATATATTGGGTAAATAGGTTTCATCATGCCGGGTTTAATAAATTAAAAATCATGATATAAGTCTCTGAAAGTGCTTCGCAGACCGAAAACAAACATCACCGTTTTGGCATCCGAAATGCTGCTTGTGGCTTGTCTTACCAACCCGCCTATTTCCAGTCGCAGATTATATTTCGGATTTAAAACATAAGCTACAGTCCCTTCGGCGTATTTAAGTGTGTTTGTTTGCGTTTGTCCAGCCGAATTGATAAAAGGAGCCAAACCGGTATTTGCGGAACCACTGGTTAGCTGCACCGTATTAGCTGCATATTTGGCATAATTAAGCTGCCCCTGTAAATCAAACCTGCCTATGGAGTAATTAAGAATACCCACTAGTTCTTTATAGTCGGAGCCCAGCGGGTCAGCTAAGGATTCGCTTAGTTGAGTATAATTCACGATAGGATAATGACTCGCATAGGTACCCGGTTTCGAAGTATTGTATTCAAAAAGGTAATTCAGATTACTTACCTTGAACAGGTCGGAACCTCTGAAACCCACCTGCCAGGCGTATTTACTATTACCCCCAACCGACGAATCCTGGTCGTACAAAAACTGCCCATAAACCGTTGTTTTATTCAGCACCTTGTATTTGCCGTTGAAACCAAACAGGGTATGATCGGGTGCAGGTTTCGATTGACCAAGTGATGATACAAAGAACACTGGGTTAATATAATTCGCATCAAAACCATGATATTGACCCGCATCATTTGCTTCCTCTGCGATCAGCGCATTGAAGAAACCTATTGAGGCCCGGTTGGTAATGTTCCAATCAATATAATGGAACGCGCCCCATTTACGGCGATTATTGGAGAAAGAGTTAAACTGCGCGGCATACTGATCTTCCATATAAGCCCACATGGCCATGTACTGCACGCGTTTGCCCAGGTTAGCCTTAAATCGCAACAATGGATAAGCAGATGCATAATCAGACAATAAAACCGAACGATAACCATCGCCTATAAAAGTTTTGTCCTCACCCAACTCGATAGATATTGCCTTAGTCGGTGTATAGCCTATCAAAGCTGTTACTTGCGACCAATCTTTTGTGTCTTTCCCATAACTTTTGTCATAGGCCTGACCTGGTACCATTCCAACGGAATTGATATAATCTGTTTCGTAATTGGCAAACTTGCCCTGGTTCTCGAAACCACTGGTATAAAAGAAGAATTTTGAACCGACAGTACCGCCTAACTGGTATCCACGGGTGTTTAGCCAAACGTTTTTGGGTTGGTTAAACTCACGGCCTATTTGCAGATCAGGCAGGTAATCCAGGTAGAAGGTATATTCTTTGTCGGTAACTTCTATAAAGTGCTGGCGGAACAATTTGCGATACAACCAGCTTTTGCCTGAGTTGTCCGCTTTCAGCATTAGTAGGGAATCATACAATGGCCTTATCGCGCTGGAGTCGCTGATTAAATAGGGCTTAAGCGACGTATGCAGATTATTGGATGGTGAATAAACCGGGTTATTCAGCTTTTGATAAAATTGATAAGAATAAAGCTGATACATCAGCTGGGCTTTGGCAGCGCAAACAAATAATAGCAGCACTATGCAGGTAAAAAGTTTCTTCATAGGATGTTCAATAGTTATCTAAGCATAGCCATATTTATTCAAAATAGTTTAGGGTTTTAAAACCACCTTTTTGCAGGTAATCATCTTTTTTAACCAGGTGCAGGTCTGATTGTACCATATCTTCGACTAATGCTTTCAGGTCATATTTTGGTACCCAGCCCAGTTTTTCTTTTGCTTTGGTCGCATCGCCAATGAGTAGGTCAACCTCCGTCGGCCTGAAATATTTTGGGTCGACCTTAACGACTGTCTGCCCGAATTTCAGAGCATCCGGGTTTAAACCTAGCTCTTCCATCCGTTGCTGGTCCATATCGATTACCACACCTTTTTCGTGTTCATCTTGTCCACTAAATTCTATCTCAACCCCCAATTCCGTAAAAGCCATTCGGATAAAATCACGAACTGTGGTGGTGACTCCAGTTGCAATAACAAAATCTTCGGCTGTATCTTGTTGCAGCATCAGCCACATAGCTTCGATGTAATCTTTGGCATGGCCCCAGTCGCGTTTGGCTGAGAGGTTGCCCATGTACATGCAGTTTTGTAAACCCAAAACTATCTTAGCTGCCGCCCGGGTAATTTTACGTGTTACAAAAGTTTCGCCTCGTATGGGGCTTTCATGGTTGAACAAGATACCGTTGCAGGCATACATATTATATGCTTCGCGATAGTTGACGATGATCCAATAGCCATATAGCTTGGCTACCGCATACGGCGAGCGCGGGTAAAAAGGCGTAGTCTCGTTTTGCGGAACTGCCTGCACCAAACCATATAATTCAGAAGTAGACGCCTGATAGATACGGGTTTTTTGCGTTAAACCCAACAGGCGTACAGCTTCCAGTATACGCAGCGTGCCTACTCCATCCGCATTGGCAGTATACTCAGGTGTATCGAAGCTCACTTTCACGTGGCTTTGAGCGGCAAGATTGTATATCTCATCAGGCTGAACTTCCTGTACCAGGCGGATCAGGTTGGTGGAGTCGGTCAGATCGCCATAATGCAGTTTGAATTTCACATTTGGCTCGTGCGGATCGTGATAAAGATGATCAATGCGGTCGGTATTGAATAATGACGACCTTCTTTTCACGCCATGCACCATATAACCTTTTTTCAGAAGGAATTCGGCTAAATAAGCCCCATCCTGCCCGGTAATTCCGGTAATTAATGCTGTCTTCATCGGCTCGGGTAACGATTATCCTACAATATTATCCAATTTAATTGTAATTGACGTGTATGACGGAATTATTTAAGGGTAACTTGGCACATCCTATTTAAATCAACCTCCGTATGAAAAAAGTAAAATGGTTTGAAAGAAGTTTCGATTTCAGTAAGGATCAAAATATTTTCCCATCCATTATTGAACGACTTCGCGGAACACCTGCACGACTGGAAGAAAAATTCAAATCTATTCCCACCGAAATATTGGAAATGAAAGTTGACAATACCTGGTCAATCAAGGAAAATGTTGGGCATCTGATCGACCTTGAACCACTTTGGCAAGGACGATTGGAGGATATTCAAAACGGAGAGATCGAGATGCGGGCCTACCGATCTGGCAAATCGCAAAACAGATGAGGCTAATCATAATGCTCAGCCAATAGAGAAATTATTGAGTGATTTCAGATCGATAAGAGAACGTACAATAGCGCTTATTGAGAATTTGGATGAAGAAATCATTTATAAATCAGCACTACATCCAAGACTAAAAACGCCTATGCGTACAATGGACCTGTTTCTGTTTGTCGCCGAACATGATGATTATCATTTGGCAAGGGTAACGGAATTGGTGAAAATACTCGAAAAATGTTAATTTGATATATGACAGAATTTAGCCTGTGGCTCGAATTTGAAGAAGTAGATCCCGGAAATTGGGACATTGAAAATGATTTTGCAAATATTCAAGTTCATTTGAAAGATGGAAGACTTTATGGGATCAATGTCTGGACTTTCAAGTTTGCCGAAACAGCAGTAAAATTGGATCAGAACGAAGGCAATAATCTAGACGGATTATATTTTACACCACCAGACCTATTTGTAAAAGAACTCAGTCGGGATTGCATTCAAAAAGTTATTTCCGATTTATTGAAAAAAGGGAACCTGGAAGAAGTTTTAAATGCAAGCGTTCTGGCGAAATCTTAACTTTTTAACTCATTATAAGCCTCCACCGCTTCCTCCAACTCCTTATACCATTCTTCCCCATATTTGCGGATGAGCGGTTCCTTCAAAAATTCATGGACATGAACTTTCAATTCATTACCAAAGGAGCATGCCGGACTGCAAATAATCCAGCGGTCATAATTCAGCACATCAAACTCGGGATATTTGGTAATACGGATTGGATATAAATGGCAGGAAAGCGGTTTCTTCCAGCTGATGGCGCCGTATTCGTAGGCTTTTTCAATGGCGCATTTGGTAATGCCATTTTCCCAGGTCACATAGGCGCATTCTTTATTAGTATCGACACAAGGTGTGGTATAATCGCCTTCGAAATCGGTTACATAAGTGCCTGTTTCTTCAATTGTGGCGATTCCTTTGGCCGTCATGAAGGGTTTTACCTTCTCGTAAATCTCATCCAGGATATGCAATTCATCATGATTCAAAGGCGCACCTGAATCTCCTTCTAAACAGCATGCACCCTTGCATTTACTCAGGTTGCAGACAAAGTTTTCCTTAGCTACGTCCTCGTGCACCAAAACATTGCCTACTTCTATCATAAACTCTAAATACTAAACTCTAAATACTAAATACTAAGTTCTAAATACTAAATATTGACTTACCAGACACCTAATCTCTGGTTAACTAATCTCTAATCACTAACACTAATCCGTTTCCTTGCTCACCGGGTTCAACGGATATTTCAATCCGGCGGCGGAGGTGAGCTCCATCGTTAGACTGCCTACGATCACCTCCACGTGTGCCTTTACGGGTATACGGTTGTTGTCATCCGTGATCCAAAGATACAGCTTACTATCCTTTCTGAAAATACGCCCCGGAATAATAGTCGGGTTAAACTTCAGGCAATTAAATGTTCCCATCGAACAAGATATCCGTTCTTTGCCCGCATAAGTAATGTTCATGGTGTGGATACCATCTTCCAGGAAATATTCCAGATCGAGTTTTTGGCCAACATGCAACTTAGAAACATCCAGGCAGCGGGCAAAATAATAGGCCGAAACAAAATCAAATACCTGGTTGCCTTTGTAAGGGAAAACGCCCTTTGCGGCAGTAATCGTTTTTTTTTCGCGATCAAAGGTTACCTTATCGGCGTGCTTGTAGCTGGATTCGCGCCTGTTTTCGGCATAAAAGTAAGGCAGCAGCGTAGCCTTGTCGATATAGCTTTCGTAGCGGTTGCGCACTTTGTAAAAAATATCAAAAGTGCCGGCTGTTTTACCTTCGGCAACGATGTGAAAAGTTGGCTTGTTATCAAACTGGGTCGGACTATCTTCTACACGGATATCAGCTTCGGCAGCGGTAAAAAAGCCGTACTTCATTTTATAGCTCAATTTTTCCCCTGCTTTAAAAGCGACCTCGCTGGTTTTATTAAGTTCCTGGGCAAAAAGGTTTTGAAGGCAGCAGCATGCCAGAATCAACACAAAGTACTTCCTCATCAGCTGCTTTTAAAAAAAAAGTTCATTTTTATTCTTTTCGTTTATAAATTGGCACGGTTGAACACGGCTCACCAAACATAATGCTCTTTGCTACAGGCGTCAACTTTTTTGTCAGTTCTACATACGCCGATACAGGGATATCTGTATCTCCGCACCCCTTTATAACGATACGCTGGTCGCGATATTGCTCCGCGTCGAATCCCGACATTGCTTTTTCAAACAACACGGTCTCCAAAACTGCAGCGTCTCCAAAAACAACCTCACGGACGTATGGCGCCATACGGTTTGCGATCAGCATATAGGCCCAGGCGGGAACTATGGCATCAGCAGTACAGGTAATAGCTACGTTTTTACCTGCGTACTGTGCCCAATCGTGATTTTTTACAAACTCCCTGAAATCTTTTTCTTTCAGGATCAGCTCCATATACAGATTATCCTTAATGTCATACACCACCCTTTCGCCCTGAGGATAAAACGAAGCAGGATCGAGGGTCACCAAACCACTTTGCGCTACCTTATTTACTATATTTTCCTGGATATCCATTGTCTTCTAAATAAAAAAACCGGAACAGCTAAGCCATCCCGGTTACAAATTTACTTTAAAATATCTTACATGAACTTAGCGCGGTAATCTTTTACATTCGCCTTATCTTTCAGGGCTTCAAAGAACTGGCCCTGAGAGCGCTGCATCAGCGCCTGAGCTATCTGCTCTCTTTCTCTGATCGCGTTGGCAAGTGGCGCAGGATTAATGAAATTATCCAATACCACCACATATACGCCATGTTGGCCTTCGATTGGCTTTGATAGCTTGTTTGGCTGCGATCCGAATACAGTACCTACCACTTTATACTCTATTGATAGACCAGGTATTACCGGGTTAGCAAATACCACATTCTGAACAGGAACTACTTTAGTGCCCGCTTTCTGCGCAACCTGGTCGATTGATGAACCACCGCTTAATTTTTCAATTAATTGTTTTGCTTTTACATGGTTGCGTACTGCTGGTTCTATCTGTTTTTTAACCAGGTCAAGTGATAATGTGCCTTTTGGTTTGATAGTAGTCAGGGTCGGGATCACATACTGATTGCCGATTATATATACCTGGTCACCAAAATCACCTTGTTTGGCTTTGAATGCCCATCTTACCAGTTCGCGGGTGTTTTCAAGACCCGGAAGGCTTGATGTTAATGCATTTGCGTCAGGAGCTGTTTTCTTTGTCAGCCCTGCTTTTTTAGCTTCTGCATCAAAATTATCTTTAGTCAGGCTACCCAAAAATCCTTGTGCCTTGCTGTAAGCAACTGATTGCGTTTTGGCGCTTGCTGTAACTGGTTTATCTACCACAGCTACTTTAACAACAGGTGAAGAGCCTTTTTGATCTTCGATCTGTATCAGGTGAACACCAAACTGAGAAGCAACTATCTTCAAATCACCTTTTTTTCCGTTGAAAGCAGCATCTTCAAATGTAGGCACCATTGCACCACGACCGAAGGTGCCCAATTCGCCGCCTTTTTCGCCTGATGCCTTATCAATTGAGTACATTTTGGCCAGATCAGCAAATGATTTACCACCTTCAATCAATTTCTTCAAAGAGTCAGCTTGTGCAAGCGCCTTTTTAGCGCCAATCTTGCTGGCATCGATCAGGATATGTCGTGCTTTAACTGAATCAGGGCTTACACGTGAATCGACCAGTTTAGCAAGTTTGTAGCTGCCCTGTGAAAAATACGGACCATATACAAATCCTTTAGCTGCCCCAAACATCACGGTATCCAGTTTCGGGTCGCCTAATTGGCCTTTGCGTTTATAGGCAATTGGCGTTTTTGTCTCAGCATTCACCTGAACAAAAAGCGAGTCGTTGGTGCTGCTTTTAAATGAAGGCAGCAGTTTTTCTACCTGATCTTTAACGGCAGTTGAATCTTCTTTTGAAGGCGCTGCATTAAAGCTTACATAGTCAAAGCTTCTTAGCTCCTGTTTATTGTCAAACTCCGATAAATGCTCATCATAGTAACTCTTATAGTCATCATCCGTCAATGTTACTTTATTGTCCGGTATAGAGGCATAATCAAGAGTTGCGTATTTAAAGTTCGACAACTTGTTTTTCGCTTCGTAGTCATCCTTGGCATCCAGGGCGTTTACATAAAGGCCATTGTTTACCAAAGACATATACTTTTGACCAAGCTTGTTTTTCATTAACTGGTCAATAAACTGTGCCCATTGTGCCCTGATAGGGTCATCTTTCTTGGATGCATTCAGGTTTGCCTTAAAGTTGTTCAGCTTAGCCTGATCTACTTTGCCGGTAGCCGGGTCACCGAAATATTGTACCACTTGCGGATCCGGGTTGTTACCATTAATCAATGATGAACCTTCGTCGCTGCTTACCACTAGTCCAATTTTTTCGATTTCTTTGTTGAGAATAAGCTCGCTCACTTCCTGGTTCCATACATTTTCCTGTATGTAAGAAGTAAACTGTGCATTCAAATTAGCCTGGCCCGATTGCTGCTTAAATTGTGCTTCGCTGGCTTCAACGCGTTTAGAATAATCATCATACGCTATTTTTTCCCCGGCAACTTCACCGAGCGTATTACGGTCACTGCCAAAAATAGAATTCCCCTGTCGAATCGCTTCCTCACCTACGAACGCCAATAGCGAAAAACCGATGCCGAAAGCAACGATTTTGCCCATGCGCTCGCGCAAATAAGTCATTATACCCATATATTCTTATCTATAATAATATTTCTAATTATTCAAAAGAGCGCGCAAGATACAACTTTTAGTAAAAAAATAAACAGAAAATTTCAGCCAAAAAATGAGTGCATTTATTGACCAAGCTCCTGACTATTAACATGAATAATTCCTCTGCCCTGCTCCATGGTCCAATGGTTAAAATTTTCATCGCTCACAAAGCTTGTACCGTCTGTAACACTACCATCGGCCAGTTTTACATGTACCGCCTGGCTTGAATGTATTTGCCTGGTATTTTGGTCCCAAATCAATTCGTCCGAACTAAAAGTATCACCCTTTGCATTTGTGCCCACCACATTTTTATGCAATTCTATCAATTTCTCTTCTTCACGGTAAACACCCTGATCAGCTTTTATCGTGCTTGTTTCCTGCAAATTATTGTCGTAAAAAATCACTTTTACACCTTTGGGCATCTCGGTATAAGGTTTCTTTACCTTATAATTGATCATTATAGGCGCGGTCATGTGCGCCTTGACCCTGGCGGAGTCGCTATAGATCACATCAACATCGGTATATTTCTCGATCGGTTTATTTACTTCAGCAGCGGATATTTTTTGTATATCCTTCAGGTCGTTTTCGCAACCCGTTAAGAGTGCCATACCAGCAATTATTACCGGCAAAAATAAATTGAATATCTGTTTTGCCCCTATCATGGTCAGGCTTATTCGAATTTAAACCGCTGGAACCATCTGTCGTTAAGTGTGAAGCCCAGGTGCAGATTAATATAGTTCTCTTTGATCAGCTGATTAGCCAGTTGTCCGCGCTGACCTATTTCGGCCGAGAAGTTTACCTTGTAGAACGCTGATGAAGCACGGTCGTGCGGCAGAGGAACACCTAAGCCGAAGGTCACTGCGTATCTTTTTATGTTGATATTATTAACATTAAGGTAGGTTTGTTCATACAGGAAACCCAATCGATAATCGATCAATGCAAAATAGTTGTTCAGGGCGTTGACATTGGGCGTCCATTGGCCACCTACATTAAACATCTTACTATCCTGCAAACCTGCGTTTGTACCGGCTATAGAAAGGTCGGACCATTTCCCCATGGTATAATCAACGCCAACCAGGAATTTACCTTCCTGTTGGTATACGATGCCAAACCTGTTGATAAGCGGCAATTGTATTTTACCGTTGGGGTTCTGCTGATTTACTATGCTATCAACCGGGTTACTTTCATTGCCGCTGGCATCGCGGGTATATTGACTTACTATATAAGTATTATTCACATTAAGCTTGCTGCCTACTGATGCAGAATAACCAAGAGTAAGGTGCTTGCTTTCGGAAAAATCAAAGGTATACTGCGTGCCCAAATCAAAATTTACGCCTTTAACGTGGTTATCCTGCTCTGCCCGTGAATTAAGAACGCCATAAAGCGACGGTATTTCTGTTGACTGATATTGTTTCAGGCTACCAAAAATGTATGAAAAATTGGCGCCAACCAGCAAATGTTTAAACAGGGTAACACCATAACCAAGGTATGCTTTTGATAAACTTCCTTCGCCCGAATAAATGTAGTTAACCGCGTTAGTATCAACAGACGAACCCGTCCCGAAGTTGGTTTTAGTAGTTTTATAATTATAACCCAGCTGACTGTAAGGCAACAAACCAAAACTCAATGCTGAAGTTTTAGTAACAGGAAATGCAAATAAAAGATGGCTCAACCTAAAATTGGTGTTGCGTTGATCGGCGTTACCAATTTTGCTAAAAGTGGTTATATCGCTTGCTACACCGATATCAATAGTAGTTAGGTTGATCCTCCCATACGATGCTGGATTAATAACGTTTATGCTATTATACCCACCAATGATGTTGGTGGCAGTTGCTATACCACCCATTGCTATATTTTGCGGTAAAAGCTGGTCGCTGATATCGCCTAAGCCGTAGCGTGAATAAGGAGAACTTGTGGTTGCGGTTGACTGCGCGCTTGCATTCAATACAATAACAGCAAATAAAAATGTAAAAAGTAATTTGGTAAATTTAATCATTGTTGTTTTGTATAGCTGCATTTAATCCTTCAAGAACCAAATAAGGCTCGTTTTTAATATAGGGGGCAAAGATGCTATTTTTCAATAGAGTATCAAAAAAATAACTATCACCTCCGGTTAGTATTATATTCGCTTCCGGCCCGATTTTTTTATAGCTTTCAATAAAGCCGGTCAATTCATATTTAAGCCCGTTTTGTACACCCGATTTTATAGCCGAAGATGTGTCGTCGCCATAGTAACTTTCAAACTTGTCGTCGGCATCAATCAGGGGTAACTTTCCCGTATAATAATTTAACGCTTTATAACGCATATTCAGCCCCGGCGATATACTCCCACCAAAATAATTCCCTTCGGAGTCTACCCAATCGTAGGTGATGGTTGTTCCCGCGTCGATCACTAAACTGTCCTGGCCGGGATATAATTTTTTAGCGCCGATAACGGCGGCTAAACGATCTGGCCCAAGCGTGCGAGGGGTTTTATATTGGTTACGAATACCGGCGGTCATTCCCACATTAAAATATTGCACGCTAACCCTGCTTTCCAGGGCGGCACCCCAGCTTTCGGCTTCTTTTCTCACCGATGAGATGATCGCTTTGTTTACCTGGTATTGATCGGCTAAGTTAAAAAGGGTTTCGGCATCAAGAGATGAATAGCTTGTGGTATATAACAACTCATCCTGTGCGAAGACTGCAATTTTTATCAGGGTATTACCAATATCAATAACCAGGTTGGCCATCAGGCTTTAACCAATGATAATATCGA
>JAFAKI010000029.1 GCA_019235595.1 Mucilaginibacter sp.
TAAAAAACAAGACGCCGAAAAAATTATCAAAACTTATTTTTCAGGGTATTCAAAAAAGGACTGGAATATTACGGCAAGCCAGCTGGCCGACGGCTTTACATTTTCAAGCCCTGCAGGTGACGACCATATACCTATTGCGGTATATAAAGAGCGTTGTTTTCCCAACTGTAAGTTTTTCGGGAAAATAGATTTCCCCGAAATTATGGTTGATGGGCACAAGGCATTGGTGATTTATGAAGCAACCACCACTAACAACAAGATTATCCGCAACGTTGAATACTGGACTTTTACCAATGGTAAAATTAAATCGATTGAATGTTTCTTTGGGGGCACAGGCATAGGCTATCCCGCTAATGCTCAAAATAAATAAGTACTTGTTAAACATGGAAAAATTCTTATTTATCATTCGCGAAGACCTTAATAAACTAAAAAAATGGAGCATGGAGCAGCGTTATAATGGGGTCAGGGAGATGGATGAATGGGTGAGATCCCTGGTGCAAAATGGCAATTATGTTTCCGGTGATGCTCTGCATATAAAAGGAAGCTATGTGAGCAAAGACCAGGTGCTTTCTGATGGGCCGTTTATTGAAGCAAAGGAAGGTATAAGCGGTTTTATGTCCATAGAAGCAAAAGACCAGCATGATGCTGTTCTCATTGCACAAGCTTGCCCTTTGGTGCAAAGAGGCGATATGGCTATCGAGGTGCGGCCGCTAATGGAGGTAAAAGATATAAGGGAGTTAGGCGATGGGCCCAGAGCAACAGGCAGCTGACAAATTATACAAAACCCATTTCGGGAAAATGGTAACCGCCATGCTCCAGTTTTCAAGGGATATTGATCTTGAAACAGCTGAAGACCTGGTGCAGGATGCTTTTTTGACTGCGCTGGCTGTGTGGGAACACAAAGGCATCCCGCAAAATCCTGCAGGCTGGATGTATTCGGTTTGCAGGAATAATGCTATCAATGCTCTTAAAAAAAATAAAACATTTGAAAACCCTTTCCAGGAAGATCAAGCAACAAATGAGGCCGCAGAACAGGAAATAAACATTTTTGATGACCGGAAAATGCAGTTGCTATTTGCGTGTGCGCATCCACGGCTGTCGGCAAAAATGCAGGTGGTGATCACGCTGAAGTATGTAGCCAACCTGAGAACAGAGTCTATTGCAAAGGCATTAGGCATAACGGTTGATGGTATTGATAAAATACTTTCGAGGGCCAAGCTACGGATAAGGATGGAGAATATTTTTTTGACCGAGCCGACGCCGGAACAATTGAAAACGAGGCTGCCTGTTGTGCATAAAATAATTTATCTGATATTTAACGAAGGCTACAAAGCGGGCAGCGGAAAGCAGATCATCCGTGAAGAATTATGTGAAGAGAGCCTGATCATGACAAAATCTTTACTGGACAATAGTATTTGCAATAGTGATACAGCTGCTCTGTATGCTTTATTATTGCTAAATGCTGCGCGGCTGAGCGCAAGGTTTGCGCCAAATGGCGAATTATCAGATCTTGAAGAGCAGGACAGGAATTTGTGGAACAATGACTTGATCGCTCTGGGCAGTTATTATATGCGTCAATCCAAAAGCGAGAGCGTTTCTTCCTATCATTACGAGGCAGCGATTGCCTACCTGCATTGCCAGGCAAAAAATTTTGCAAGTACCGATTGGGCTGCTATCGTTCAATTATACAAACAATTATTACAAAATAACCCCAACCCCTTTATTGAGATGAACTATGCTGTTGCTTTGTACTATGCTTCTCAAAAACAGGAAGCCTTTAAAGTGCTTCACAAGCTGCAGCAAACTTTCCTTGATCATTCCTACTTGCTTCACGTAACGCTGGGCAAACTGTATTTGCTGGAAGATGATCCCGACAAAAGCAATCTGCATTTGGAAAAGGCTCTATCCCTCACAAATTTTCAAGCAGAAAAAGACTGTGTAAAAAGGTTGATGATGAAAGAATTGAAGCATTAAAGGCAATTTCCCTCCATTATCAGGATGGTATACTCTTAGTTTTAGCGGGGGATTATCAGGATGGATATACTCTTGGTTTTAGCGGGTTTAAGTTCAAGCGGCCCGCTTGAACTGGAGTGGCAGGCAATTTTCAATTATCTTTTTGGTTTCTTTCTTTGATCTCAAAATAACATTGATCGCAAACGAGTCTTATGTTTGCAAAAGCCACTGCCACATCATTCCACCCGTCTTCCTTTAATCGCACTTTTTCACATTCATCACACCAGGCCTCATAGCCGTCGTCGTCATCTGTTATTGTATCTGGATCAAACGCTTCATGAAAGCCGGCATGCGTGTCTTTATTTAAATGCTGACAAATAAAAGCTATCCTGCCAGAAACATGTGAATCGCAGGAAATGTATTTATCTTTTAAGGCATCGTACTCTTCCTGGGTTAATTCATTAGTAAATATAAAGTAGATGAAAAGATGGTCTTGTGGAATCCGATACGCGCCAATTGCATTCAACAATTTCGCAGATACGGCAGTCAATGCCCACCCAGTATATTCATCACCATCGAGCAATCCTTTGGTAAGCTCCTCGAAATCGTTTGTCTGTCCAAAAGCTTTTACTTTCTCGAGACCACGACAAACATGTTTTGGTGTAGTCTTATTATCCCATGACCATTTCCAAGTATCAGTTTTGGTTGAGAATGACCCTACATCTACGTACTTGAAATAAAGATTTCTTCCGTTATCAGATTTAAAATGAAAAGCGCCTATGCCGTGATCATAAAACCAATTTTCATAGCTATTAATATCATACAATTTAATGAACTCATCTTGCAAAGGCATAAAATATTCAAGACATTGCTCTGTAAATTCCTCAAAATTCTGCTCTGATGAAGTCATATGTTAATTGGTTTGGCGTCTCAAATATACGTATCCGTCTTAGATTATCTTGATTCTTGACTCCCGGTTCTCAGCTCTATCCCAAAACAACAAAAGCCGACCTCTCGATCAGCTTTTGTACCTAGGGCGGGAATCGAACCCGCACTCGCTTTAAGGCGAACAGGATTTTAAGTCCTGCGTGTCTACCAGTTCCACCACCTAGGCAGAGTTTATCCCGATCAGAATCGGGAGATTTACCTTTTAAAAACAAATCCCTTCTTTTTATCGGAAGGGATTAGAGCGAAAGACGAGATTCGAACTCGCGACCCCGACCTTGGCAAGGTCGTGCTCTACCAACTGAGCTACTTTCGCATTTCGCAAGCCACTATCGCGTTTGCGGAGTGCAAATATAGACAGAAAAGAATATTCCGCAAGTGTTAAAAACGAAATTTTTTCAAAAAAGTTATAACTCGTTGTTTTTCAAAATGTCAGAAATGATTTCATTCTCATATCCGCGGCTTAAAGCGTACTGGTGCAGTTTAATTTTCCTTTTATAGGGATCTTTTTCGCCTAAAAGTGCCGCCTTTTTTTGCAAAATCTGCTTAAGTGTGCTCAAATAATCGTCGCTATCAATGCTGTTCAACGCTTTTTTTATCAACACATCAGATACTTTTTTGAATTTTAAACCTTGTTTTATCTTCTGTTTTCCCCAGCCTTTTTGGTTAAATTTCCCTTGAACGTATGCATTTGCAAAACGCGCCTCATTTAAAAAATTAGTTTGGATAAGCTGAACGATCAGGTTTTCAACCTGCGCACTATGCAGGCCCCATTCATACAATTTGTCGCGTACTTCCTGCTGTGAGCGTTCCTGGTAAGCACAGTAATGCTCGGCTTTGGTTAATGCTGTTTTTTCGTCTGTTATCCGGGTAGGCTTGGGTTGGTCCATCAAATGCCAAAAATCGTTAAAAATTCTTCTATTGGCAGAAATATAAGCAAATTCGTGGCATGCTTAGCAACCATTATTCTATCCGTGAAGTACAGCAGATCATCGACGCCGACGGGGTTATCGAAACAGAAGACGTTATTAGCGTTTTACTGACCGATAGCCGTCGTATTACTAACGCTTCAGAAGGATTGTTCTTTGCTTTAAGTGGCAGGCGCAATGGGCATGAGTTCGTTGCTGAGGCTTATGCGGCCGGTGTACGCAATTTTGTGGTGACGCATCAGACAGAAATAAAAATGCCAGGAGCTAACTTCCTGCTGGTGGATAATGTGTTGGAAGCCTTACAAAAACTGGCTGCTTATCACCGCAACCGTTTTAATCTGGAAGTGATCGGTATTACCGGCAGTAACGGGAAAACTATCGTGAAAGAATGGTTGTATCAGCTATTGATCTCGGATAAAACTATTGTCCGCAATCCTAAAAGTTATAATTCGCAGATTGGGGTGCCATTGTCTGTTTGGCAGATCACTGACAAGGATGACCTGGGTATTTTTGAGGCCGGAATCTCCACCGTAAACGAAATGGAACGGTTGGAGGCCATCATCAAACCGTCCATTGGTGTTTTGACGCATATAGGTCCGGCGCACGATGAAGGCTTTAAGGATCGCAAAGAAAAAGTACTCGAAAAACTAAAGTTATTCGCCCATTGCAAGTTGTTGATCCACAATTATGACCAACTCGTGGATTATAAAAAGCATATCCCGGTTAAAGAGCGCTTTAGCTGGAGCAGGCGGTTTAACCAGGCTGATCTGTATGTTTTTGCGGAAACCATCATTTCAAGAAACTATTATTTACGCGCAAAATACAAGGGTAAAGAAATTGAGTGCCTGATCCCTTTTATGGATGAGGCCTCGGTAGAGAATGCGATTGTTTGCTGGGCCACTATGCTGGCGATGGGATACAGCGCAGTTGAGGTTGATAAAAGAATAGAAAGGCTAAGCCCCGTAAGTATGCGGCTGGAGCTAAAGAACGGCATCAACGATTGTTCTGTCATCGACGATTCTTATAACTCTGATGTGCAATCCTTAGAAATTGCCCTGAACTTTCTAAATCAACAAAACCAGCACCCCACCCGCACGCTTATACTTTCAGATATCTACCAGTCGGGTTTGGAGCAGGATGTGCTGTACCGGCAAGTGGCCGATATGATCAAGACGAAAAGGATAAACAAGTTTGTCGGGGTAGGTGAGGCATTATCGGCTCATAAAGATTATTTTAGCTTGGAAAATAAACATTTCTATCCGGATACCAATACTTTACTTCAGCACCTTAACGAACTGAACTTTGACAACGAGACCATTCTGATAAAGGCGCGCGGAGTTTCGAGTTTGAGCGGATTAGTTCAGTATTAAGCCTGAAAGCGCACGAAACAGTGATGGAGATTAGCCTGAACGCGCTGCTGAATAACCTGAATTTCTACAAGTCGAAGTTAAAGCCGGGAGTGAAGATCATGGCCATGGTGAAGGCTTTCTCCTACGGCAGCGGGACTTTTGAAGTGGCTAATGTGCTTCAATACAATAAAGTAGATTACCTGGCGGTGGCTTATATAGACGAGGGTGTTGCCTTAAGGCAAGCCGGGATTACACTGCCGGTAATGGTACTTAACCCTGAGCTATCGGCATTTGATAAATTGATAGAATTTAAGCTGGAGCCCGAGATTTTCAGCTTTAATTTGCTGGATGAGTTTGTAAAATATGCGCAATCGCATCATCTGAGCAATTATCCGGTGCACCTGAAAATTGATACCGGTATGCACAGGCTTGGTTTTGAAGAACAGGACATCGACACGCTTTGTGATCTGATAGAGGAAAACAGGTATATCAAAGTGCAATCGGTTTTCTCGCATTTGGTTGCCAGTGATGCCAAAGAACACGATGATTTCACCAAAAAACAGATCAAACGCTTTGAAAAAGCTTTTACCAAAATCGAGAAAGCGCTTGGGTATAAGGTAATAAAACATATTTGCAATACCGGGGGCATCATACGCTGGCCTTCGGCGCATTTTGATATGGTAAGGCTGGGAATAGGCTTGTACGGTATTGATGGATCAATTGCGCCTGGCTCAAACGAACTCCAGCCAATTGCGACACTAAAAACCAGCGTGTCCCAGGTGCGTAAGGTGGTTGCCAACGATACTATCGGCTATAACCGGAATGGCAAACTCAACCACAATGGTAAAATAGCAACCATCCGCATAGGTTATGCCGATGGCTACCTGCGCGCTTTCGGCAATGGAGTTGGAAAAATGCTTATAAAAGGAAAACTGGTGCCAACAGTGGGCAACATTTCAATGGACATGACCATGCTGGATGTCAGCAACGTAGATGTGCGCGAGGGCGACGAGGTAATTGTATTTAATGATAAATTACCAATAGAAGAGCTGGCCCGCGAAATTGGCACCATCCCTTATGAAATATTGACCAATATTTCGCAAAGGGTAAAAAGAGTGTATTTTTATGAATAGAAATCTTCTACTGATATGAAAAAGCTTGCCGGGGCATTATTGAACTATTTTGTCAAAGGGTTGATCGTAGTTATACCTATCGGTGCGGCCGCTTTCCTGATCTTCTGGGGAGTAGCCAAAGTTGATGAGGCCCTGAACCTAAGCGGCATTTTTTTGACTGATAGCAAAGGCCAGCCAATTTATATCCCGGGGTTAGGTATATTGAATGTGCTGATTATCATCCTTGTTGTCGGTATCCTGGTGACGAATGTCATAACTGACCCTATCAAACAATGGCTCAATCGTTGGATAAACCGTCTGCCGATATTCAAGTTTCTGTATTCGTCTATCAAGGATCTGACAGAGGCATTTGTAGGGGAGGAGAAAAAGTTTAACGAGCCTGTTTTGGTGGAGATTAATGAATTCGGATTAAAGAAAGTGGGGTTTTTAGTGCAAAAAGATTTGGCTAAAATAGGCTTGCCTGGTGAAGTTGCAGTTTATTTTCCATTATCCTATTCATTTGCCGGGCAGGTGGTGATCATTTCATCCGAAAAAGTGAAACAAATAGACAGGAGCGCTGCCGATATGATGAAGTTTGTCATATCGGGCGGTGTGAGCGGCTTAGATTAGCGCAGTTTTTTTAAGCTTTTCACGACGATGATAATGCTGATCAACATCAATAAGGCTCCGAGTATGTAAGGAGCACCCGGAAAATAATGGGATGATCCTTTGTGAGCAAACAGCTTAAAGGTGTAGCCCATTATTAACGGCCCGATGATCAAACTCAGGCTCGAAAGCAAGTTCAAACCTCCTTGTAACTCGCCCTGCTCATTTTTTTCATATTTGCTCGTAATCAGGCTTTGCAATGCTGGTCCTGATACTCCTCCAAGACAATAGGGTATCATGTATAAATATACTTGCCAGCCATAGCTAGCAAATGCAATCAGCATTAAACCTAATCCGTAAGAAATCAAACCCCAGATGATATTGTTTTTTAAGCCAAACTTAGGGATAAGAAAACGGATTAACCCTCCCTGTATGCTGATAAGTAATACACCGATAAAAATCCCAAGAAATCCTACACTAACCATCGCCCAACTGAACTTCTCATATACATAAAAAGGCAATTGATATTCAACCGCCTTTTGTGCTATATAAACTAAAGTGAATGCAACTGCCAGCCATGCCAATGATTTATATTTACCGAGGTTTTGCATAGAGCCAATCGGATTTGCGCGTTTCCATTCAAATTTCCGGCGATGTTCGGTGTCAAGCGATTCGGGTAATACAAATAGTCCCCATAAAGCGTTAAATAGTGCAGCAGCAGCTGCAGCTACAAAAGGGAACTTGATATTCAATTCGCCCAGGAAAGCGCCGCCGGATATACCGATGATAAATCCAAGCCCGGACGCTGCCCCTATCAGCCCAAAATTAGAGGAGCGCTTATCTCCTTCGCTTACGTCGGCAATATAGGCTGTACCTGTGGCCATGGTCGCGCCTGTGATTCCGGCAATTGTCCGCCCTACAAAGAGCCAGAAAATAGACGGCGCAAATGCCATAAAAAGGTAGTCGATACTAAAACCAAATAGCGAAAGTAATAATACTGGTCGTCTGCCAAATCGGTCGCTCAGATTGCCCAGTATTGGCGAGAAAAATACCTGCATTAATGCATAAGTGAAGGTGAGCCATCCGTTTATTTCGGATGCTACGGCATTGTCCGTATGCCCCAATTGTTCCAAAAGTTTAGGAATAACCGGAATAATGATGCCCAACCCCAGCACATCAATAAAGATGGTTACAAAAATAAACCCTACAGCGGCTGACGTTTTGGTTTTAGGTTGTATGCTCATAAAGGGAAATAAACAACACCCCCAATCACAGGATGTTTAAAGCACGGTTACTATTTTGAAATAACGCTGCCAATATAGCATTAATACCACTAAAATTTTTTAGACAAAATTTGTTGGCAATCTTAAAAGACTGACGAAGAAGTATTAATAATTAATAGAATTAGTTTTTAAATTGCATTACCCTAAGCAATTGATACATTGAAATAAAAACACTTTTGAAATGGCCGGTATTTTTTTGCCCGCTAATAATGTTACACTTAGAAAAATAGCCCATGAAAATCCTTAAACCCTTATTAGTGCTACCCGTACTGGTGGTTACACAAACAGTTTTTGCACAAGAGCAGCATCTCAAACTTTCTGACGAGTTCCCTTCAGCGGGAGAAAAGATTAAGGTAACCTATAACCCAACCGGTACGGTTACAGATGGGAAAAATGACATAACCGGTACGGTTTTTTACCTCGATAACAAAAACAATCCAGCTGATGACATCGACCTAAAGCCAGATGGAAAATTGTTAAAGGGGGATATTACTATTAATCCATCAGCAAAAGCGTTTATTATAAAAATGGCGACAAAAGACGAGATAGATAATAATAATGACAAAGGTTATATATTCCTGGTATACAAAGATAAACAGCCTGTACAGGGTGCTTACGCAAGCAAGGCGTTTGCGTTGTCAAGTGGAATGGGTGGTTACATTGCAAAAATAAAAAACGATTTGCCGCAGGCCCACGAGTTGTATAAAAAGGAGTTTGCACTGTATCCCAAAAGTGAGACAGATTATGGATTTGGCTATTATAGCATGTTGAGCAAAGAACCGGAACATAAAGCAGAAATAATTACCAAGATCAACAGCCTTGAAAAAAGCAATAATGAAGACGATTTGATCTTTGCATCAAATCTTTTGCGGATGACTAAGAATACTAAGGCTATGGACTCATTGAATACAGTTATTCGTGCAAAATTTCCTGATGGCACATTGGTAAAAAATGAAACGGGTATGGCGTTCAATAGAGAAAAAGATGCAGTGAAGAAGGACTCGATGTACCAGGCGTACATCCAGAAATATCCTGAAAATACCGCGGATAAAAATACGATACTGGATAATTTTAGATCGCAGCTAGCCTCCGCCTATCTGGAAAAAGGGGATTTGAATAATTACGATAGATATCAAAGCCAGATAAAAAACAAAAGTTTCCTCGCTGGAACTCTGAATAATGTAGCCTACGAATGGGCAAAGAAAGGAGAGAAATTGGACGAGGCGCTAAAAATGTCGAAGCAATCACTGGATATTATGACTGCAGCCGCGGCTAATCCTGAAGGTCAGTTCCTGGCTTCACCTTTGCAAATGAAAAAGAATTATGAACTCTCTTATGATATGTATGCCGATACTTATGCATACATTTTATTTAAGCAAGGCAAATATACTGAAGCGCTCCAATATGAGCAACCGGTAATAGATCATAGCAAAACCGTTGACCCGGACGTTGGCGATAATTACTTGCAAATAATTGTGGCGTTGGGGCAAACTACCAAAGCAAAGGACTTTGCTGAGATGATGGTGAAGGACGGACATGGAACGGAATCAATGAAAGCATTGCTGAAAAAAGAGTATATAAAAGCGAAGGGCAGCGACAATGGTTTTGATGGATACCTTGCATCCTTAGAACAATCGTTTAAAGATAAAACCAGAGCTGATCTGGCGAAAACAATGATCAATCAGCCTGCGCCGGCCTTCACGTTAAAAGATTTGGATGGCAAAGTTGTTTCGCTGGCTGATCTGAAAGGTAAAATAGTGATCGTTGATTTTTGGGCTACCTGGTGCGGGCCGTGTAAGGCATCATTTCCGGGCATGCAACTAGCTGTGAACAAATATAAGGACGATCCGAATGTGAAGTTTTTATTTGTGGATACCTGGGAAAATGGCGACAATTATGTGGATGGTGTAAAGAAATTCATCGCTGATAATAAATATACTTTTCATGTTTTGATTGATGAAAAGAGTGCAGACGGTAGACAAGCCAAAGTTGTGACTGCGTATGAGGTCTCCGGCATCCCAACCAAATTCATTATTGATAAAAATGGCAATATCCGTTTCAAATACATTGGCTACTCCGGCTCCGCAGACAAAATATTGGATGAAGTAACCGATATGATTGACATGACTCAAAATCCTGATTCGGTTGCGATAGTACCAGGTAATACCGGAAGCAAAAGCAAATAAGAAATTAGACAGCAAAATAAAAGCGGCTATTGAGGCCGCTTTTATTTTATATTCTTTTCGCTAATGATAATGCCGCTGGCATTTATCTTATAATTGTCGAAATTACGTCGTCATTTT
>JAFAKI010000033.1 GCA_019235595.1 Mucilaginibacter sp.
TGGGATGTATTGGATTATAATTTTCTAGAAGGTAAGGCTTTTAACAAACAGCAAGTGACCAATGCAGAGAAAGTTGCCGTAATTTCTGCGGATATGAAAAAGGAGTATTTTGGCGAAGTGCCAAATGTAGTTGGTCAGTTCATTGAAGCCGATAATGTAAAATACAGGGTGATAGGTGTGGTTCGGAACGTGCCGATAACCAGCTATATGACCTACAGCGATATCTATTTACCTTATACTGTAGCGAAAGATGGCGGCTATAAAAGCAACAGGGGTTATCAGGGAGGCTATTATGGCATATTGCTGGCCAGGTCAAAAGATGACCTTGACAAAATACATAATGAGTATGAGCAATTGGTGAAACGACTAACCCCTGAGCGGAAGGAATTTGATAAAGTAAGCAGTCATGCCGATCCGTATATCAGATCGTATGTTGATACGGGGGACGACAGGCATTCCGGGGTATTTATAGCCATTACCGCAATCAGCATATTTGCTTTCATACTGATGATATTACCTACGCTCAACCTGGTGAATATCAATATCACTCGCATTATGGAACGATCATCTGAAATTGGCGTGCGCAAAGCATTCGGGGCATCGTCAAGTACGCTGGTTTACCAGTTTATTGTCGAAAATATCATACTTACCTTATTGGGCGGTGCAATTGGTGTGATACTGTCAGTTGTCGTACTGCAAATAATCAATAGCGCACACTTGATAGCTAATCTGGAACTGACAGTCAATTTTACTGTGTTGTTTATAGGTTTGCTGGTTTGCCTTGTTTTTGGGTTGATCTCGGGCGTTTATCCGGCCTGGCGGATGTCGAAACTAAATGTGGTAACTGCCTTAAAGGCACAATAAATCAATGTAGAACAATTTAAATAAAGATATTATGACAAAGCACTTATTTAAACTTATCTGGAATAAGAAGAAACAAAACTTCCTGTTAATGTCCGAGATGCTGGTTTCGTTCCTGGTCATATTTGCGGTGTTTACCCTGATGGTAAACTATTACAATAATTATAAAAAACCAATGGGTCTTGATTATGAGCATCTGTGGTTAATAAGCTACAACAATACATACAAATCAACCAATACCGACTCTCTAAATTCGTTTTATGAGAATTTAAGACAGACCATCAAGTCTATGCCGCAGGTACAGGAAGCTACCTTTTGCAGTGACAATGTTCCTTTTTCGCAAAATCAGTGGACAGGACAGGTGAATTACAAGAATTCTAGTTCGGACGCGGATTTTTATAACGCAGACGATGAGTATAAAAAAACATTAAATGTCAAAGTGCTAGAGGGCAGATGGTTTGAAAAAGGCGACGCAGCTGCGAAAAGCCGCCCTGTTATCATAAGTAATGAATTGAAGGAAAAACTGTTCGGAACAGTGAGCGCCCTGGGTAAATTGGTAGATGACGGCAACAAGAAAAATGTTCTGAAAGTAATTGGTGTAATTCAGGGAGTTAAGGCCAAGGGTAACTATTCGCCAGCCAAACCTGCATTTTATATGAGAGTGGATACTGGATCATATCATTGGCTTGGCAAAATTTTGGTAAAAGTTACTCCTGACGCAAATGCGGCCTTTGAGGGGCATTTGTATAAAACGCTGGCCAGTTCCATGAAAGACTCGAACGTGGAAATAGAACATATGACCAATAAATTGAAGAGTGCCAATCTATTCAACCTGGTGCCCATGATCATAACACTGGTCGTGGCCTGTTTCCTGGTGATAAACGTGGCTTTGGGATTGTTTGGGGTTTTATGGTATAATATTAATAAGCGTAAAGGCGAGATCGGTTTGCGTCGGGCGGTCGGCGCTTCCGGTCAATCGGTCTCCGCTCAATTGGTTTCAGAATCATTGATACTAGCCACCTTATCGCTGATTGTGGGGACATTTTTCGCTGTTCAGTTCCCGCTATTGAATGTGTTCGACTTAAAAGCAGGTATCTATATTGTAGCCATAATCCTTTCGATATTATTTATCTATGGGCTGGTGTTGGTTTGCTCACTTTATCCGGGTAAGCAGGCCGCTGCAATTTATCCTGCTGTGGCATTACATGAAGAATAATTGCGATATTGATAGCCGCTATGATACTAATTATTGATGATGATATCGCTGTCCGCACCTCGTTGCTTTTGCTTCTGAAAAGCGAAGGCTACGACGCAGAGGGGACACCCTTGCCCGGCGAAGCTCTTAATATCATTAAAAAACGAAACCCTGAACTGGTCATTCTCGACTTGAATTTTTCTATAGATACTTCAGGGAAAGAGGGGTTGGATCTGCTGGAAAATATTAAAAAGATTAACCCCATTGTACCGGTGATATTGATAACCGGTTGGGGAAGCATTGAGTTGGCCGTAAAAGGGATGAAATTGGGTGCTAATGACTTTGTCAATAAGCCGTGGAATAATGAGCACCTACTACAATCGGTAAAAACATTGATCGATCTGCAAGATAAAAAGGCAGAGCATCGCACCCGTAAACAACTGGACAGCAAGTACAACTTTCAGCATATTATTGGCGAAGATCCGAAGATGCTGGATATACTGGAAACTATCGGCCGTGTGGCCGAAACTGATGCTTCAGTATTAGTGATGGGCGAGAGTGGCACAGGCAAAGAGCTGATCGCCGAAGCGATACATCAGAACAGTTTGCGGCGAAATAAGCCCTTTATTAAAGTAAATCTTGGGGGGATTTCTACCTCTCTCTTTGAGAGCGAGATGTTTGGCCATGTTCGTGGGGCCTTTACCGACGCCCGGTTCGACAGGGTGGGCCGGTTTGAAATGGCTAATAAGGGGACTATCTTTCTGGATGAGATAGGTGATCTGGACCCAGGTAGCCAGGTAAAACTTTTGCGTGTATTGCAGGATCGTAGTTACGAAGTTTTAGGTAGCAGTCGCACCAAATCGGTTGATGTTCGGGTTGTTTGCGCTACTAATAAAAACCTGAATGAAATGGTCGATGACCGCAATTTTCGTGAGGATTTGCTATATCGAATTAACCTGATCACAATTATTTTGCCGCCATTGCGTGAAAGACCGAAGGATATTCCGTTACTCGTTGAATTCTTTATTAATAATCTAAAAGAGATATATAATCGTCCGAAGTTGGCTGTTTCACCCGGCGCAATGAAGTGGTTACAGTCTTTGCCATTACCCGGTAACATCAGGCAGTTAAAGAATCTGGTGGAGCGGTCTATACTTGTTAGCAAAAAAGAGGTATTGGATATTGATGATTTTCGTTCGCAGTTGGAATTATCCCCGGTAAAAAAAGGTAATTTGCAGTTGCCCGGAGTTGGTGCCATTACGCTGGAAGAAATGGAGGTCGAGATGATTAAACGTGCGCTCGAATATCATAAAAATAAGGTAGCCCGAGCGGCCAAATCATTAGGGCTCACACGCAGCGCACTGTACCGGCGACTGGATAAGTACCAGATACCTTACGATGAAGCTGAGGACTAAATACCTTTTATTTGTTATCATCCTGCACCTGATCGCGCTGGTGCTTACCTGGATCATATTTGAGCAAAATCGCATTTTCTTTATAGCTGCCGAAGTATTTATCCTGATCTCAGTTATCATTTCCTGGAACCTGTACAGGCAACTGATTCAGCCGCTCAAATCATTAATGCAAGGTGTTGATGCAATAAAAGACCGCGACTTTAATGTGAAATTTTTGCCGACTGGTAAGTATGAAGTTGACCAGTTAATAGGCGTTTATAATGAAATGATAGACCAGCTACGGACAGAACGTACCTTGCAGGAGGAGCAGCATTTTTTTCTTGAAAAGCTCATCCTGACTTCGCCCACGGGTATTATCATCATGGATTATGATCAGAATATCCAGCAGATCAACCCCAAGGCCTTGCAAATACTCAACCTGGATGAAAAAATCCTGGTCAATCACCCGATGACTGATTTGCCGGAATATCTCTTGAAACATCTCGGAAATCTAAAACCCGGCGAAACCAAAACCATCAAACTAAGCGGGGCAACCACCTATAAACTACACCGTGCCCATTTTATAGACAGAGGTTTTGCACGCGATTTCATTATGATGGAAGAGTTAACGGCCGAGATACTTGCAGCCGAGAAGAATGTGTATGGCAAGGTGATCCGCATGATGGCGCACGAGGTGAATAACACCATTGGTCCGGTCAATTCTATTATTGACTCGGCACTAAAGACAGATCAGCTGTGGAACGGGCACCATTCAGATGCATTGAAGGATGCGTTTCAAGTAGCTTTAGATCGCAACCAAAATCTGAACCTATTCATGCGCAATTTTGCTGATTTGGTAAAATTACCGCAGGCTAATAAGAAGCGAATCGATCTGAATGAATTGATCCATTCTATCGTTAAACTGATGGAGTTACCGGCGACCGAAAGAAATATCAAAATTAAAACTGAACTCACCGAAGAGCCATTTTGTATTTCTGCAGATGGACTACAAATAGAACAGGCATTTATCAATATTGTAAAAAATGCGATGGAGGCTATTGAAACAGACGGAGCAATTAGGTTTGCTACTGATCTGAAGTTAAGACAGTTGATTATTTCAGATAACGGAAAAGGCATCAGCACGGAACAAAGTGACAATTTATTTACACCATTTTATAGCACCAAAAAAGATGGCCAGGGTATTGGGTTGACTTTGGTTCGGGAGATACTGATCAATCATGGCTTTGAATTTTCACTGAAGACAGTTGCGGAGCGACAAACAGAGTTTACCATCATCTTTAAATAATCAGCTGGTTTTACGGGCAGATTTTTTAACTT
>JAFAKI010000050.1 GCA_019235595.1 Mucilaginibacter sp.
TACCTTGATGAAACCGTAGATGCGGAATCAAATCCGGGTTATTCAAACGTCGCAGGCAAGCAAAATCCTTTTTATGCAGCCTACGGCTTTGACCCAAGTGGTAACCCTACCGGTGTTTATTGGAGGGCAAACAACTTTGCCGTTACCGCAATGAAAAACTTGAATGATACTTTAAGATTGGTACAAATGTATTCGTTGGCAGTTTCAGTTGACTCTCCGGCGACAGCTAAACCTACAGTAGTAAGGGGCAATATTTTTGGCGATCCAAAAGCAAAATCCAATACCTATACAAGTGGTGTTGGGCCAGGTTTGTTGAAGACTGCGGCTTCGAACTCTGTATTATTTTCAGGCGCTGAGTCTTTATTTTTGCAGGCGGAGGCTGTTAATAAAGGTTTCCTTACGAGCACAGCGACTGCGCAATCTTTGTACGAAAGAGGTATTACAGCCTCATTCCTTGCTCTGGGTTTGAAAGCTACGGATGCGGCAACATATTTTGCGCAACCGCTTAATAACGTGAACTGGGTTGCTTCAACAGATAAAGAAGTCGCAATAATCACTCAGAAATGGATTGCATTGAACGGTTATTTTAATAACGAGGCCTGGAATGAATATAGAAGAACAGGATATCCGGTTCACCCTTCTACAATTGACCCGGCTTCGGTTTCCACAACAGGCACCTATCCAACAAGAATACTTTATCCTTTGTCTGAGTTAAATACTAACGCAACCAACCTGGGAAAAGAAGGAACAATTGACGTGTTCAACACGAAAATATTTTGGGCCAAATAATATTTGAATCATAATTTTAAAGAAAATGAAAAAGAAAATATATTTAATCGCCACGATCCTCCTGTCAGGGGCAGTGCTTTTACTAAGCTCGTGCCTTAAGGACCCGAGGTATGTAGATTTCAGCAAGGGCGGAACCGTAGTGGATTTCCCCTTAGGTGGCTTAGCTCATTTCGGTGATGATGCTATTACCGAAGCACCAGACTCTACCGGAACTATTGTAAGGCAATTTGCCGTTAACGTAGCGTCGCCAAACCCAACAACAAGTGCGACTACGCTTACGCTGGCTGTTGATACCACTATTGTAGCAGCATACAATGCTAGTCAAACAGCGATCAACTATCTTGTTATGCCAGCTGCCGCTTATTCTTTCACTACTACTACTATAACTATACCTGGAGGTAAGCTTTCTGCTGCTACTTCAGTTACATTTCACAAAAACCTGTTGGATCCTTCAAAAAGCTACATGCTGCCTATAAGAATTACCAGCACTACGGCCGGCAAGATCAGTGGAAATATGAATATTCATTATTACCACTTTATCGGTAATGATTTTGCAGGTGTTTACGAACGTTATTATACCAGGTGGAGTAATGGTGACACGACGACTGCTCCTTCAACCCCACGTACAGACTTGGGATCAGCTGTATTCAACCCGGTAAGCCCTACTGAGTTTACTGTACAAACAAATTATTATACCCAGCCAAATTACGATGTTACCTTTACTAAAACAGGTAACGGAGCATCAGCGGTGTACTCCAATTGGGCTATTCGGTTCTTACCGGCTGATGTTGCTCCGGGAACAACCTGGGGTACTAACATAACGGTTACAATACCTCCGCAATTCTTGCCGAAGGCATTTAAGTTTGACCCTAATGCGAAATATACGTATGCGCAATCATTGCAATTGTTCAGGTTTTATTTCCATACGGCGACGAGGGCCATTATCGACGATTTTGTCCATCATTAATCTAAAAAGCTCTTTTTATAAAGGCCCTGATTTTTCAGGGCCTTTTTTTGTACCCTTAAATAGAGTTGAACAATATGTAAAATTTGTTTGGATGTGTTTGAAGTGCTACCTTAGGCACAAACTAAACTCTTATGAAAAAATTCTTATTCATGCTGCTTACCGGTTTGTCGGTAGCCACACTTGCAAATGCACAGATTAATTCCATTAAAGGCTCAGTTAAAGACGACAAGGGTAATCCGTTGAGTTTCGTTTTTGTAGGTGATGATCAATACAAAAATGCTGTATTTAGCGATGTATCAGGAGATTTTACCATACCCGTCTCTGCTGATTCAAAATTGAAATTCGAGCTGAAAGGGTATGAGGATATGTTGATCGATGTAAGTAAAAACAGTAACAACTTTCAGATTGTAATGCGGTCTACCAGTCAGGGTAGTTCTACTGCTGCACTAAGCACTCAAAGCAGAAGCGACACAGCACTTCAGCGTCCTAACGATGTGGATTTCATGCAGCTGCCGGGTCATCAGAAGGGCCAGTTGCATGGTAGCAGATATTTGTACGTCAATTTTGTGCATGGCTTCGTTTTGAACGCATCTGACGTGTTGTTCCATCATCCGGATTATTTGTTCGATTACGATAAATTAGAGGGTAAGCTCTTGTATACGAGTAATATGACAACAGTTAATGAAGTAAGCTGGGACCAAACAAAGTCGTTTACGCTCTATAGCAGCAATGGGGAACGCCTTGATTTCGAAAAAGTGCCTGCAATTGATAATTCGCATTTCTCCCAGGTAATTGCATCGGGCAAGAAGTATAAAATTTATAAGCTTATCAAAACCAAATTTGTAAGAGCAGATTATGTGAATAACGGTATGGCGGCACATGGAAATGACTATGACGAGTACCTGGATGACGCCGACTATTATTTTTTTGATGTGCAGGCCAGCCAATTGAAGAAAATGTCGCCGAGAAAGAAAGCAATTAAAGAAGTCTTTGCGAAAGAGGCAGATAAGGTTAATAAATATCTTTCCGATAACTCTGGGGATATTAATGATGCTTATTTAAACAAATTAGTCGATTTCATGAATCAATAAAATTGATCGAGATAGAATATAAAACGGCTCTGGTTTAATATCAGAGCCGTTCTTTTTTAATTAGTTCGATTTACTTTTTATCCGCGCTATATTTCCCCGGGCCTACAAATAGTAATCCTGCAAACATAACGGCGTCTTCGATCGCGTGCGATGCATTCATGATACCGCCTTCGGGACCATGGAGGCTAACTAAGGCTGCAATAATCAAGTTGATCAGTAATAGTAAACATACGGGTCTGAAGGCAAGGCCGATAATCAATAAAAAGCCACCTACAGCTTCAGTTAATGCACATAAAAGCCCCCAAACCACTGGCCAGAAGTGGATTCCAACCACATGGGTTGAAACTCCGAGCATTTCCCAAGTCTTTACGCCACCCTGTAATTTTGGAAAGCCGTGATAAATGAACATAATGCCCAGCCCGATACGAATAATTAATAAGCCGAAATTTTTGTAATTACCTAGATTGCTGAAAAGTGCCATTTTTAGAGATGAAAGGGTCAGTTAATTAGTGATTAATTTTTATAAAGTTATTTACAAAAAAATCAATTTTAAAATAAGAGGGTATTAAATTAAAGTGAAAGAAGATTACAGGTTAGTGTAGTTAGCGATGACCTGCGTCGAGCCAACTTTAATTGTAAGTCTTCGCCCGAAAATTAACGACTGATTATCTGAGATATGCCCAGCCGGGAAATCAAAGCAGACAGGATAATCGTAGGTTTTCACTACTTCCATAATGATTTCGGGTACGGTTTGGCCAAAAGGTATATCGTTATCCTTAAGATCGGTGAACCCTCCCACAATTAAACCGGCCAGGTTTTTCAGTTTGCCGGCGCGGTCAAGGGCGCGTATCATCCGGTCGATGGAGTACAGATATTCGCCCACATCTTCAATAAAAAGTATTTTCCCGTCGTAATCATAATCGGATACTGATCCGAGCACTGCAACCAGCAGGCTCAGGTTGCCGCCGATCAAGACACCTGTCGTTTCTCCTAAACGGTTTAAATCATGAACGCTGAGTTGATAGCTTAATTCTTCGCCAAATAAAGCTTTGCGCAGCGTGTCGATGGAGTATTTTGACGCATCCGGAATATTCACCGGCATTTGGCCGTGTATGGTCTGAGCCTGATAATTGGCAAAAAGATGGGCGTGCAGCACCGTTATATCGCTAAAGCCAACAACCCATTTAGGGTTAGCAGCGAATCTGCTGAAATCAATTTTATCTATTATTCGCACCGTGCCATATCCTCCGCGTGCCGCTATAATGGCCTTTATGCTGTCATCATCTATAAATCGGTGCAAATCCTTTGCCCTCAAGTCGTCATCGCCTGCAAACTGATGGTAGGATGCATTTACTGTTTCACCAATCACCACTTCCAGTCCCCATGATGTCAGCAAGGCGACCGCATCGTCCATTGGCTTTGGGAGTTTTTTAGCCGGACAGGTGATAGCTATTTTGTCTCCTTTTTTTAAATATGGAATCTCTTTTAATCCGGAAGTCCGATAGTCTGTAAGTTCGTAAGTAGTAGCAGGTTTATTCATGATCTATTAAAAAGACAGAAATTCTTTCGGACTTTCGGTCTTCCCGTCTTTCCGACTAAAATAAATTATCTTTGCACTCCGCCAGCCGGCGGAACGCATGCAATTTAATACAATGTCACAACTTAATAAATTTAAAAGATATACGATCACCTCGGCACTGCCATATGCCAATGGCCCATTACACATCGGTCATTTGGCCGGTGCTTATTTGCCGGCAGATATTTTTGTAAGATATCTTCGGCTCAAAAAGAAGGATGTAGTGTACATATGCGGCTCCGATGAGCATGGCGCAGCCATCACCATAAAAGCAAAAAAAGAGGGCACCACACCACAGGCTATTATTGATAAGTATCATGCCCAGATCAAAAAAAGCTTTGAGGAGTTTGGCATATCGTTCGATATTTATCACCGCACGTCTTCGGCAATTCATCACGATCTGTCGAAAGAGTTCTTTTTGAACCTGTATGAAAAAGGCGAATTTGTAGAAAAATACTCCGAGCAATATTTTGATGAGGATTTCCAGCAGTTTTTGGCCGACCGCTATATTGTGGGCACGTGCCCAAATTGCAGCAATCCGAATGCATACGGTGATCAGTGCGAGAACTGCGGTACATCGCTTAATCCAACGGATCTGATCAATCCGATATCTACTCTTAGCGGTAAGCCGCCGGTATTAAAACCAACCAAGCACTGGTATTTACCTTTGGATAAATATCAGCCATGGCTGGAAAAATGGATCGACACAAAGGAAGATGAGTGGAAGGTAAATGTTTTTGGGCAATGTAAGTCATGGCTTAAATCGGGTCTGCAACCACGTTCTATGACCCGTGATCTGGATTGGGGAATTGATGTGCCACTGGAAGAAGCAAAAGGCAAAAAGTTGTATGTGTGGATGGATGCGCCTATTGGTTATATCTCTGCTACAAAACAGTGGGCTATCGATCACGGCAAAGATTGGAAATTGTATTGGAAAAAGCAGGAAAGAGAAGAGGATGAGACTTGCCTGATCCATTTTATTGGGAAAGATAACATTGTTTTTCATTGCATTATTTTCCCGGCCATTTTGCGGGCGCATGGCGAATATGTTTTACCGCAGAATGTCCCCGCCAATGAGTTTTTAAATCTGGAGGGCGATAAGCTTTCTACCTCACGCAATCATGCAGTCTGGCTTCACGAATATTTGGAAGAATTCCCTGACAAACAGGATGAATTGCGTTATGTGCTGACGTCAATATTACCGGAAACCAGCGACAGCGAGTTTACCTGGAAAGATTACCAGGCCCGTGTGAATAATGAGCTGGTAGCTATCCTCGGGAACTTTGTGAATAGGGTGATGATACTGATGCACAAGTTTTTTGATGGTAAGATTGAGAGCGCTGAAGGCCAGGTTAGCCTTAAGGACGAAGGAATAAATACCGAACTCGGCCGTTTTTATGACGAATTGGAGCGCAACCTGGAGAATTACAAGTTTCGCCAGGGCATGCAGACAGTAATGGATATTGCCCGTTTGGGTAACCGTTATCTGACAGAAAAAGAGCCATGGAAAACCATAAAAACCAACCCGGATGATGCTAAACTCGCCCTGCACAATTGTTTGGTACTGATTGGTCACCTGGCGGCTTGTTTGCAGCCATTTTTGCCAGCCACAGCAAAGAAAATATTGACCATGCTTAACTGGCATTCGGATCAGATTGGTTTTGAAGAGGCTGTTGTATTCAGGAATGCTCATCAGCTAAATGAGCCCTCATTACTATTCGAAAAGGTAGAAGACGCTACAATAGACGCACAAATAGAAAAACTAAATTCCAAAAAGCAGCCTTCGGCACCGACGCAATCTGCGCCGGTTCAACCGGCTAAAGCCAATATCAATTATGAGGCTTTTGCTACCATGGATATCCGTGTGGGAACTATACTGACGGCTGAAAAGGTAGCCAAAACTAAAAAGTTGCTTAAACTAACTATTGATACCGGAATTGATCAGCGCACTGTAGTATCTGGTTTGGCCGAGCAATATGAGCCAGGAGCAATCGTTGGACGAAAGGTAAGCATACTTGTAAACCTTGAGCCGCGCGAGATAAAAGGTATACTTTCTCAGGGAATGATATTAATGGCCGAAGACAATGAAGGAAAGTTAAGCTTTGTATCTACGGCAGATGGCCTGCACAATGGCTCGGTTATAAGATAATATGCAGATGCGTGGATGTGCAAATATGCAGATGAACAAATGTCAATTAACTTGTATAAGAGCGTTTTTGTAATTTAACTGTTTAATTCGCACATTTGCACATCAAAAAATTTGCACATCCGCAAATGGCCTCGTAGTTCAATGGATAGAATAGAAGTTTCCTAAACTTTAGATATGAGTTCGATTCTCGTCGGGGCTACTTAACGAAACGCGCTTATCGGCGCGTTTTCTATTTTTATGGCCGTAATAAAATGATATGCAGGTAATTGGCCTATTTGAAAAGGAGGTTTGAAATTCACAAATAAGAATTTGTACAAATTTTAAGTCGAGGCTATTTTATGCTTAGATTGCTATTCCTTCGCATTTCTTTAGCGTTCGATTTCTTTTTAAGTTCGCTTGTTGTTGCGATTTATATACCCAAGTCTGATTATTATAATATTTGTTGCCAATTTCTTATTTTCCTACTATTTTCTCATTCGTATTTGTATTTTCAAATATTTGAAATACCTTTAATATCGAACCAATTTTACCTTTTTAATTGAAAAAGCTGTTCGGCATACTGATGATTGCTGCCATACTGTTTAATGCAGGTGGGTATGACTTGTTTTTTCAATACATGATGTATCGGTCGGATGTTAACATATTCGACAAGATCAACAATAATCATTACAGGCATTCAGATCTGGTAGAAGTAAAGATTCCTGTAAATATGCCTACGCAACAAGACTGGGACGGTTATCAGGCGCTTGGCGGCCAGGTTGAGGTTAAAGGCGCAAAGTACGACTATGCCGAAATCAAAATCACACGCGATACACTATACCTGCGCGTTGTGCCCAATACAGAACTAAGCAAACTGGTTAAAGCAAATGTACTCTATGGTAAGTTGGTCAATGATTTGCCGACCTCCAACACCAGGCACCCAAATAATCTTTCAACCAAAAAGAGCTTAAGTGAAAGCGAATACCTTACTTTTAATTATAGCCATTCATCGGGAGTGAAGATTAAGAAAGCTAGTCATAATTTCACAAACCCCGGTATTATTAAGCCTACGCTCGAAGTCGGCGGTCAGCCACCCGAAGCTTAATTCCTTTCCTGAATTATTGTGACATTGCTATTTTGACAATGAACGCTGTTTGATATTGTTTTTACATATCAATCATTTAGTATTCGTTATTAAATTCAATGCCCATTTGATTACAGGACCCTCATCACGCATTTTCTGATGATTGATGCCAAACTGCTCATTCATCTAATAATAAACTTAATTTATTAACGATGCCACATATTAAGGTAAACGAAGATTTACCGGGTATAAGGTCATTAATGGCCTTTAGCCCGGAAACAGCCGCACCTATGGGTGACCTGGCAAACTTGCTTTTAAGAACAAACGAAGGCCTTACCATGGCCGAGCGGGAGCTTATTGCAACCTATGTATCCTATCTAAACGATTGCTTTTACTGCCAGCATTCGCATGGTGCAATCGTCACCTGCTATCTAAACGATAATGACGAACTGGTAAACCAGGTGATAAAAGATTTGAACAGTGCACCAATTTCGGATAAAATGAAAGCCTTGTTACGTATTGCAAGCAGCGCGCAAAAGGGCGGCAAGTTGGTAACAACCGAACAGGTGGAAACAGCAAAACAAAACGGAGCAACAGATAAGGATATACATGATACCGTATTAATCACAGCTGCCTTCTGTATGTTTAACCGCTATGTTGACGGGCTGGCTTCCAATACGCCAACTGATCTGTCTTTTTATCCCCTGAGAGCAAGACAGATTGCTGACAATGGTTATGGTAACCACATCTTCACCAATAAGCAACCCGTAGCCGACAAACAAGAGATATGAACTAAAACTTAAACTATTCATTCAACCCAAATCACAATGAGAAAGAATTTACATCACTTACTGATATGGCTAATCATGGTCATATTTCCATTTTCATTATTCGCCCAAAACCGGACGGTCACAGGGACAGTCACGGCAGTCAATAATACGCCGATACCCGGAGCTACCATTACGGTAAAAAGTACAACACAAGCCACAACGACCGATGCCAACGGAAAATTCTCCATCCATGTATCAGACAATGCCGTGTTGATCGTTAGTATCATTGGTTATAAAACACAAAACGTTAATACTGCCGGAAGCACTACTCTTAATATCAAACTCGAGGAAGACGTATCGCGCCTTGATGAGGTAGTGGTTACAGGTCTGGCCACTACTGTAAAAAGAAAGAACCTTGCCAACGCTGTTGAGGCGATCGGTGCAAAAGAATTAAACGGTGTAGCACCGGCGCAAACATTTGATGCAGCGCTCGAGGGAAAGATCACAGGCGCTAACATCAATGCTAATTCGGGTGCCCCGGGAGGAGGCATCTCCGTAAAACTTCGGGGTGTGACTTCTGTATATGGCAATACCCAGCCATTGTATGTTGTTGACGGGGTTTATTTGGACAACTCAGCAACGTCCGGCGGTTTGAATGCCGTAACATTGGCCGGCAGTGCCACCAGCCCAACCTCCACTCAGGATAACCCTTCGAGCCGTATCGCCGATCTGAGACCGGAAGATATCGAGAACATCGAAATACTGAAGGGCGCATCTGCAGCGGCAATCTATGGTTCAAAAGCGGCAGGCGGCGTGGTGATCATCACTACAAAAAAAGGCAAACAGGGTAAGACTAATGTGACCATCTCACAGGATGTCGGTTTTTCGAGCCCGATCAAACTATTGGGTGTACGCCAATTTACTGCACAAACCGCTGCAACACTGCCGGGTGACTCCGCTTCATTGGTAAATGCATTTAATGCTGCTCAATCTAAAGGACAGATATATGATTATGAAAAAGAGGTTTATGATCATAAACCATTAACTACTAATACCCATGTGAGTATGAGCGGTGGCACTGAAAAAACAGGATTCTATTTTTCAGCTGGTCATGAAAACGACGGCGGGATCGTACAGAACACTGGTTATAGCAATACCAATGTCCGCCTTAACCTAGATCACAAACTTACTGATGACATCAAACTTGGCTTAACTACCAATTATATCAATTCGTCAGCCGACAGGGGTATTTTCGGGAATGACAACTCCGGTACCAGTATCGGAATAGCGCTTTCATCGACTCCGAGTTTTGCGCAGCTGCATCCTGACGCAGCTGGAAACTATCCGAATAATCCATTTGCAGCTTCTAACCCTCTGCAAACCATCGCTTTGATGAAAAATAACGAGGGTGTAAACCGGTATATTATGGGAGGTAATTTGGAAATCAATCTGCAAAAGAGTGATAAAAGCAATACCAAATTCATCGGCCGCGGAGGATTTGATTTTTATAACCTGGAAACTAATGTCCTGATGCCAAGTGTCTTGCAATTTGAGGCGATAAATAAGGGGCAATCGATTCAAGGATTTACCAAAAACCTGAATACTAATTACATTTTCTCGTTGGTAAATACCTGGTCGCCATCCGGTAAATTATTGTTAAACACTTCGGCAGGTATTACACAAGAAACCGGAAATTATAACAACCTGCTCGACGTGGCCAGCCAGGTGATATCAGGTCAATCGAATGTAGACCAGGCCGGTGCTTTAAGTGCTACTCAAATCCGTACCAAATATTTGAATAGCGGCATCTTCTTACAGGAAGAAGCCACTATATTTAATTCGATCACCCTGACCGGCGGTCTGCGTTTTGACCGTTCAAGCAATAACGGTGATGTTTCCAAATATTACTTATACCCCAAAGGCGGCATATCATGGAACCTTACCGATATGGGTCTGATCAAACAAGGGCTTTTTGAAAGCATCAAATTAAGGGCGGCTTATGGCCAGGCGAATAACGTACCTGCTTACGGCAGTAAATTCACCGCATTTGGTATATCGAACATTTCCGGCTTCCCTGGACTACTTGTAAATACCATTGCAGGAGCGTCCGATATTAAACCAGAGAGACAGAATGAATTCGAGACCGGTATCGACTTCAGCTTATTAAAAGGTCGACTGGGTTTTGAATTGACTTATTATGCTAAAGATATTAACGACTTCCTGCTATTAACTACGCCTCCGCCTTCATCGGGCTTTGCACAGCAATGGGTTAATGCCGGTAACCTGACCAACCACGGTGTAGAATTAGGTATGAACGCCAGGCCTGTTGAAGCAAAAAACATCGTTTGGAACACTTCGGTTAATTTCTGGTTGAACCGCCCGGATGTTACCAAGCTGATTGTTCCACCAGTGCAGTTAGGCTCAGTAGGCGGCGTTTTACTTGGAGAATACCAGATACAGCAGGGCAAATCGGCCTCGCAGATTATCGGCCTTAACGGGCACGGGGTAGGCGTGTTGGGAAATGCAGAACCACGTTTTCAGATGAGCACCTACAACGAGATTACATTTTTTAAAGATTGGAGCCTTCGTTTCCTGGTGCATTGGAAATATGGTGGTCAAAACGTGGACGTAACTTATCTTGAAAACGTATTTGGCAGCACCAGTGCCGATTATGATAAGAAGACTCCATCGGGTCTGCCTTACGGGGTTACCGAGTTAATGAAGATCGGTTCAGACGCTCACCAAACAGTTGAAAATTCTTCTTATTTACGTTTCAGAGAGATAGGATTGTATTATACCATACGCAAAATGCCGGTCTCTTATATCAAATCGGTAAATGTAGGCGTATCCCTGCATAACTATATCACTGTAACCAAATACAGAGGGTACGATCCTGAAGTTTCCAATTTTGGTACCGGCTTTTCGCAGGGGATAGATATCGATCCATATCCATCAAGCAAGCAAGCCGCACTGCACGTTTCACTTAATTTCTAATCCTTAAAACGATGATCATGCAACGAAATATTAAAATCTATATAGCATTATTCTCTGTCTCGCTTTTTCTTTTTGGTTCATGTAAAAAAGACTACGGCGACCTGAACGGTGAAACCATTGAGGACCTGACCAAAAACGCATCGCAGGCACAATTAAATAACGTGGTAAGCGGTACCGAGTCAGGCATGAGAAACTCACTCAGTTTTTACCTCGATGATGTTAGTATTATCGGCCGTGAAACCTATCGCTTTTCCAATTCGGAGCCGCGTTATGTACTGGATCTCCTTGGTGCTAATGGTGCCACACTACAAGGCGCTAACTTCTATATTACCTTCCCATGGGCTTCACGCTACAGTGTGGTAAAGAATTGCAATATTCTTATACAGGCTGCCAATAACTCAACGCTGATAAGCAGTGCGCAAAAAGCAGGTTATATAGGTTTTGCACGTACCATAAAAGCCTATCAGCTTTTGCTGAACCTTAACCTTACTTATAATAACGGCATACGTGTAAATGTAGCCGATCCCACCCATCTTGGTCCGTTTGTTGATTATAACGGTGGACTGGCAGCTATTACTGCCCTATTAGACTCAGCAAAAACTGATCTTAGCAACGCTACCATATCTTTTCAATTAGCCGGTTTTACTGGATTGGATGATGCTGCCGGTTTAACTAAATTCAACCGGGCACTGGCTGCAAGGGTGAGCTTGTATCAAACAAACTGGCAAACCGCATTGGATGATGTAAACGCATCATTTCTTAATCTGAATGGCAGTTTTAATACTGGTGTCTACCATATTTTCGGGACTGGTTCCGGCGATCAGCTGAACCCCGTGTTTATTCCGCAAAATCAGTCTGGCGAAATTAGGGTAGCTCATCCTACTTATGCAGCCGGTATATTAGCCGGCGACGACCGCATCAATAAAACATCGCTCCGTACCTCTCTTGCATCGCTTAGTGGGCTAAGCAGCGACCGTGATGTATGGCTATATACCACAAGCACAGCGCCTATCGGCATTATACGGAATGAAGAGTTAATACTGATCTATGCCGAAGCTAACATCCAGCTTGGTAACTTTAATGCAGCCGTTAATGCACTCAATATCATTAGGAACGGTCACGGGTTAGGCAATTACAATGGTGCTGTAAACAAAAATGCTTTAATTACCGAGTTACTGTATGAAAGAAGATATTCCCTGTTCTTTGAGGGTCATCGCTGGATCGATCTGCGCAGGTATAATCTGCTGAACACACTGCCAATTGACAGAACGGGCGACCAAGTATGGAGCCAGTTCCCGCTACCGGTAACTGAACAATAAAGTGTTATGAAAACGATCATAAAAAGTCTGTTACTATTTTCTGCGTCCATGGCTGCTCTGCAAGCCATGGGCCAGAAATTTACTGCCAGTTTCACACCTGCGGCATCTGGCGGAAGTTTCTCAGGAAAAGTTTTCCTGTACCTGTCAAAAGATGCCAGGAGCCCTAAGGATGACATGGTAGGCGTTCACAGTTTCCCATGTTTTTCAATCGATGTAAAGAATGTAAAGCCAGGGCAGAAGGTTGTGTTTGACGATGCAGCAGTATCTTATCCGACTGTACTTTCCGACATTGAAAGAGGCGGTTACTATGCGCAAGTAGTTTGGGACAAGAATGAAGGCGGTCGCCCGATAGGCGAAAGCCCCGGCAATCTGTTTAATAAAGCGATTGTCGTAAATATTACTAAAGACAGGTCGAAATCATTTGACATTGTTTGCAACGAGGTGATTAAAGAACCCTCTTTTGCCGAAACGCAATTTATAAAAGAATTAAAATCGCCTTCGGCATTATTGACGGCCTTTTACAAACGTCCTACATCCGTAAATGCTGCTGTGTTTTTGCCAAAAGAGTATTATAGTCAGCCTAACCGGAAATTCCCTGTGCTTTACTGGATATCAGGTTATGGAGGCGATTATCATGGTTATTCTGGTAAAAATGTTCCAAGCGACCCACTTGATACCACTGCCTGCATCCGCGTTTTCCTTGACGGCAATTGCCCGGGTGGGCATTGTGTGTATGCCAACAGTGATAATAATGGTCCTTGGGGCGATGCATTAACACAGGAGTTGATACCGCTTGTAGAAAAAACCTATCGCACCAATTCTGCACGTTTATTGACAGGGCATAGCAGCGGTGGCTGGACAGTTTTGTGGCTGCAAACACATTACCCAAAAGTTTTTGCCGCTTGCTGGTCGAGTTCGCCTGATCCGGTTGATTTCAGGAGCTTTCAGGAAGTAAACTTATACAGCGACAAAAATATTTATTATGGCAAAGACAGCACACTGCGCTTAGCGGGCACTATTGCCGGCCGTTTTCCGTGGATCACTATGAAAAATATGTGCTCTATGGAACACGTTATCTATCGTGGTGAGCAAATGCATTCGTTCAACTTTGTATTCAGCACTAAGAACCCTGATGGTACACCCCGCAGTTTATGGAACGATGAGACTGGAGATATCGACCCCATAACATTTGAGCACTGGAAAAACTACGATATTTCGCTTTACCTGAGAAGCAACTGGCAGCATATCAAACCCAATCTGCAGGGAAAGATACGGGTGACAGTTGGCAATCAGGACAACTTCCTGTTGAACTACGCCGTGCATTTATTGGATGATGAAATGAAAAAGCTGGATGCAGGATTTGTATTTGAGTATTTCCCCGGCGATCATTTTACGATACATACACCTGAATATAGGTTAGCCGGATATCGCTTCCTGGAGCAAAAGTACAATGAACTTGGAATAAAGAATTAATACATTTAAGATACATACCATGAAGATACCTACTGAACCAATCGGTAGCATCCCAAGGCCGGATGAACTGATCGACGCAATCGCCGGGAAACCCAATAGTAAGCCCTTTGACGTGCTTTACGAGAAGGCTATTGACGACACATTAACTGAATTTGTGAAAACGGGTTCGCCGGTTATTACGGACGGCGAACAAACCAAATCGAGCTTTGCCACGTATCCGCTAGAAGGCCTGACCAACCTGGCTTCAAATGGCGTGACCATCAACTTTGAGGATGGGCATACCCGTCAATTGCCCGTGCTGACATCGGGCCCCTTCAGATATGGTAATTACGCAGTGAAATATCTGGATGCGGCAAGAAAAAAAACGGATATGCCGGTTAAACAGGCTGTCATTTCTGCCTCTGCATTGAGCCTGATCTATCCGCAGGAGGGTATACCAGGCTACAGCCAGGCGGAATTTATTAACGACTTATTGAACGAATGCGAAAAAGATGTCCGTCAATGCCTGGAACATGGCGCTTACAAAGTACAGATGGATTTTACCGAAGGCAGATTATCGTTAAAGCTCGATCCTTCCGGTGGTGTTCTGAAACATTTTATCGGCCTGAACAACCAGGTTTTTGATCGTTTTACCAAAGAAGAGCAACAAAAGCTTGGCGTGCATGTATGCCCCGGTGGAGATCATGATTCGACTCATAGCGCTGATATTGATTACGCAGATTTTTTGCCGGAACTTTTTAACTTACATGTCAGTAACTTTTACCTGCAACTGGCCAGCGAACCAGACAGAATTAAAGTGCTGAAAATTATCAAACAATATCTGAAACAGGATCAAACCGCATTTGTCGGTGTGATCGATGTCCTAAATCCGGAAGTAGAAACCAAAGAAACCGTGCGCGATAGGGTCCTTGAAGCAGCACAATACATTCCGCTTCACCAACTGGGCACAACAGATGACTGTGGGTTTTCACCATTCTGCGACGACGTATCCACCAAACGCGAGACCGCTTTTGCCAAAATAAAGGCCCGTGTAGATGGAACCCGGTTGGCCGAACAAAAACTATTTAACTAACAAAAAAACCCAACCAATACAACAATTACAACCATTATAACTACTTCAACCAATATTATATGCCTCATATCGAATTAGAATCTCATTTACCGGGCATAACCGGTTTATTGGAGTACCGCAAAGACACTG
>JAFAKI010000163.1 GCA_019235595.1 Mucilaginibacter sp.
GAAATAAAACGCTTTAGGGTGATTGGCTTCAATAGGTAATCAATGGTCTGAAACGTATAGCTTTCAGCTGCGTACTCTGAATAAGCAGTCGTAAATACAATTTTGGTTTCTTTGGGGAGGATCGCCGCCAGCTCCATACCGGTCAGTTGCGGCATATTGATGTCGAGGAACAGAAAATCGACCTTGTTTTTCTTTAAAAACGCCATCGCTTCTAAAGCATCATAGCATTTGGCTTTTAGCTCCCATTGCGTGGTCTGGTGGATCAGTATTTCCAGCAGGTTTACCGCATTGGGTTCATCATCAATAATAATACAAGTCAAATTCATGATAGCGGCACTTTTAAAAAGGCGGTAAACTGGTCGCCCGAACAATCCACATTCAGTTCAAATTCTGTTCCATATAATAGGCTCAGGCGCTTTCTCAGGTTCTGTATCCCGAAACCATGGGAGGCTTCCTGCGTCTGCTTTATTTTTTTATTAGATGTCTGGAAAAGCAAATGGCCGTTCTGATGGACAATAGATAAATCGATCTTATTCTTCCGGCTCGATTTATCTATCCCATGCTTAAAAATATTCTCCACAAAGGTCATCAGCAGCATAGGTGGTATACGTGCGTCGGGGTTGTACTCTTTCACAAAATTGATCTCCGTATCATGGCGGATGCGGATTTTTTCTAACGCGATATAATTCTCAATAAACTGCACCTCGGTTTGCAAAGAAACCTCGTCCCGGGGGCTTTCATCTACAAAATACCGCATGATGTCCGAAAGGCGTTCTATCAAACCTGCGGTGCGTGGCGCCTCGCGGTAGGCTTCGTAGTAAATATTGTTCAGCGTGTTGAACAAAAAATGCGGCTGTACCTGCGATTTAAGCAGGTTCAATTCGGCCTGGCTTTTTTGGAGCAATATTTCCTCAGCCTGTTGTTTCAGTTTAAAATAGGCAATGGCGATCCGGAAGATAAAGCTGAGCATATAGGTAAGCACACCGGCAACCAGAAATTGGGTAATATTACTTGCAGATACTTTTTCCGGATGCACCGCGAAGTACTTGTTGTAAATAAACATGACGAGAAAACCCCTGCCTAGCCCAGCCGCGGGTAATAATATCACCACCAGGATAACATACCACGCTACATGTCCCTTAAGATAAAGCCGGGGATACAGGAACTTAATGTTCCCATAAATCACCAGCACATAAAATAAAACGTTGATGCCACTGAATATGCCCGCTTGATAAGGCCCATCTTCCGGCAGGAAAGAAAAAAAGATAATAAAGTAAACCGCCACCCACACCAGCAACTGCAACTGGCCAATTGTTGCCTTCCCTTTCAAAAGATTCATTTTTAAAAATACAAAGCTTTTTGGTTATGCGCTGCCGTTTTCAACAAATAGGCGGTTTTATTCAATCATTAGTATTCTAATCTCAACAATTACACGTTTTTGGCCAAACCGGCGCCCTATTAAAATCAATTGAGTTTTTTATCTAAATAATTAAAAATTAACCTGTTGAGGTTGAATATTATTTGCCAGCCGGAAGATAAAAGTGAGCTTTATTCTGTAAAACCAATTATAAACCTCCTTTACCGGATATGAAACTACATTCCATAGCAGAGAAACTGGCGCCCGTGATAGCTGCTATTTTACTACTGCTGTCGCATTCAAAGAATGTGGTAAAACAAGCGCAGACCATTGATTTACAGGGTGTAGTTTCTATCTGGAAATAGGGGAATGACATTAAACCAATCAATAATTATAAAAACGCTTACACATGAAAAAACTAATTACCGCCGGTATACTACTGGCTATCCTCCAAATCGTTTTTATCCAATTTGCGCATGCACAGCTTACCGCCTTACCAGACGGTGGCAACAAAAGGGCCAGCGTTAGCGAAGGAATAGGCATTACCAATGTTACGATCAACTACAACCGTCCTGCTGTTAAAAAGAGAGACGGGCATATCTGGGGCGAACTGATCCCGGCAGGATATGTCGACCAGGGGTTTGGACCTTCAAAAGCAGCTCCCTGGCGCGCTGGGGCTAATGAAAACACTACTATTGAAGTTTCTACTGACGTAAAGATTGAGGGACAACCACTGCCGGCAGGTAAATACGGGTTCTTTATCGCTTATGATCCAAATGAATGCACGCTGATCTTCTCCAAAAACAATTCTTCCTGGGGTAGCTTCTTTTACAAACCCGATGAAGACGTATTGAAAGTAAAAGTAAAACCTATACCTGCTGATAAAAGCGTAGAGTGGTTGAAATATGAATTTACCGATGAAACCCCATCAAGTGCAGTGGTTACATTAGAGTGGGAAAAACAGGTAATCCCTTTCAAGATCGATGTAGATGTAGTCGGCACGCAACTGGCATCTTTCCGCAAAGAATTGAGAAGCGAAAAAGGGTTCAATTGGGAAGCATGGAACCAGGCCGCACAATATTGCGCTCAGAATAAAACCAACCTGGATGAGGCATTAATGTGGACGGATACCGCTACCAGTGTCAACTTTGGCGGTGACAAAAGTTTTACTGCCTGGAGCACTAAAGCTATGGTGTTAGATGCACTTGGCCGCTCTAGCGAATCAGCCGAGGTAATGAAAAAGGCTTACCCATTCGCCAGCTCTAATGAATTATATTTTTATGCCAGAACCCTCAGCCGCCAGAAAAAAGGGAAAGAAGCTTTCGAGGTATTTAAAATGAACTACGACAAACACCCGAATGAATTTCTTACAACGGCAGGCATGGCAAGGGGTTATTCAGCAATCGGCGACTACAAAAAGGCTTTAACATATGCACAAAAAGCTCATGACATGGCGCCAGATAAAGCAAACCGGGACATCACAGATAATTTTATTAAAACCCTGCAACAGGGAAAGGACATCAACTAAATCTCAGCATTGGCCGGCGCTCTTTTCCCAGGCGACCGGCCAATTATTTACCTATCAATTTTATCTTATGTATCCTCTATTAAAAAAAATAACAATCTGTTCGCTTGTTGTTGCAGGATCAAGCCTAACAGCATTGTGTCAAAATATTGTTCCTGTCGGGGCAAAGCCTGAAGTGTTTACCCAACAAGGCGTTGATTCAACAAGCAATCAATCTGTAGCTGCGTTACTGCCTGACGGCAAAACCGCATATTTAGCCGACGGGACCACCATTTATTTTACAAAAAAAGTAAACGGTAAATGGACCAAGCCGGTGCTTGCCCCATTCTCGGGTCATTGGAAGGATTGGGACCCAACGCTCAGGCCAGACGGTAAGCGGTTGGTATTTGTTTCTAACCGCCCTGTTGATACTGCGGCTAATCAGAACAAGCCGCAAAAAGATAACCACCTATGGTATGTGGACCGCATTTCGGGAGATAAATGGACCGAACCAAAGCATTTTGAAGCCCCTGTAAATGAAAAAGGATTTAACGACTATGGCCCGTCCATCAGTGGAAAGGGAACGGTTTGTTTCTGTTCCCGCAATCGCGACGGGCATAAAGGCATGGGCGGTTATGCTGCCAAATTGATTAACGGGCATTATGAAAAACCCGAATTACTGGCAC